>JAJPKG010000190.1 GCA_021323815.1 Pseudomonadota bacterium | reverse complement strand
CACCGGCGAACCCCTCCGCTTCCATGCCGCCATGACGCCGGATGAATGGGAAGCGTATCAGCGTGGAATGCGCGTCATCGCCCGCCTGACCGCGCCGGAGGTCGCCCGGCGCATCCCTGTGCCACGCCACGCCCGCGCCCTGCTGGATATTGGCGGCGCGCACGGCTATTATGCCGTCACCCTCTGCCGACGTCACCCTCACCTGCGCGCTGTGGTGCTGGATCTGCCCCAGGCTGTCGTCCACGCTGCGCCGCTGCTGGCCGAAGCGTGCATGGGCGATCGCGTCACGCATCAGGCCGGCGACGCGCTGGCAACAGATTTTGGCGAGGCGCGCTATGATGTCGTCTTCATGGCGAATCTGGCGCACCATTTCACCCCGGAGCAAAACGCGGCGCTGCTGGCAAAGATCGCCCGCGCGCTGCGCCGGGGCGGCATCTGCGTGGTGCAAGAGGGCATTCGCCCAACCGGCGAGCGCCACCGTTTTTTCGAGAGCCTGGGCGATTTCTATTTCGCCCTCACCAGCGAAGCCGGCCTCTATTCCTTCGCTGAAATCGCGGGCTGGCAACGCGCCGCCGGGCTGCATCCGCAGCGGCCCATTCGCTTGCTCACCGCGCCGGGGCAGGGATTGCAAATCGCTCGTCGTCCATGAGACCGGCGAGCGATTCCAGAGCCTTCACGCAGCTTTGGCGGGGGAGAATTTGCCGCGGACGAACGCGCTGATGCGGGGCATGAAGGGCCGCTCGGTTAACGCTGTCACCAACTTCACATTCGCCACGATCACCAGCAGCGATAACAGCGGCATCAGCGCGTCCAGATCCACGCCCTCGTTATAGGGATGGCTGGGATCAAACGAGGTGAGCAGGACGCTGCCACCCATCCACAGGTGAAAATTCAAGCAGAGGATGGCGCAGGCAACACCAGCCAGGGCACCGGCGACAGCGAAAGCTACGCCGGCGCGATATTGGGCCGTGCCGCGCCGCCGGGGAGGCTCAAGCAGCACCAGCGCTCCGCCGACCAGCGCCAGACCGATGCATACTTCGGTCCACTCAATGGCATAACCCCAAAACACCCCGTTGGGGATAATCACCGACTGCAAGAAGCCCACGTACCAGCCGTTGGGATTCTCGCTGAGGCTCTGGCTCAGCGCGTTGCCCAGCCCTTGCGGAAACCCGCCGTTGGCGATCTTGTTGATGCCTGAAATCAGCCACTCGATGCCGATAATGCCTTGCAGTGCCGCAATGATGCGACGCACGTTCATATCCAGCATGGTTCAGAAACTCCTCGTGATGCGGGCGGTTGAAACCACGCCCAGGGATCTGGCGACCACAAAGTCCGACCTGCCGGACTGAGATCAGTCCACGTAGATAAACTTCGTGGCGGCGTTGTCGCCCTTAGGCGCGGTTTCAACCGCTGGCTATATGGCGTGACGGTGATCGCCGCGCTATGGCGTGACGATGACTGTCGCATTCATTCCCGGATGCACCGTGCAGGTGATGTGATACGTCCCAGCGGTGGGGAAAACAACCGAGATCGTCTGATCGGGATTGATCTGCATGCCAGCGGCAGCGCTCAGTTGAGCAGGAGCGCCGGTCTCAGCCGAGAAAGCGCCATTTTGACCGGTGACGAGCAAGTGGGTCGCGCCATCAGCGGAATCAACGAATTTGACGGACTGGCCTGCTTTGATGGTCAGGCTGGACGCGCCGGAAAACGAGGCCGTGTCCATCGTCAGCGTATTGCCTGAGCTTGCTGCTTTGCCGCCGCAGGCCGCCAGGGTAAGCGCGAAGAGCGCCGCGCTGGCGATCAGAATGCTCCGAAGGATGCGCATGGGAAATATCGTTCCTCTCTCTGTTTCTGCAAATGTCTGCTCATCTGCTCTCCCCTCCCCACCCTGCGGATAGAGAGGGGGCCGGGGGTGGGGCTTGATCACTGGTCGTACTGGATCAGCGTGATCAGCCCGCCCATTTCATCCGATGTCTGGCCTGGGTTCATCACGTGCGACAAGATGTGGCAATGGAAAGGATACACGCTGCCGGGAGCAGCCCAGGCATAGAACAGCAGATCAGCCGTTTCGCCGGGAGCGATGGGGATGGTGTTGCCGGGTTCCGGCGTGGTCAGCATGCTGCCATCGCGGGCGATGATGCTGAAGTTATGCCCGTGCATGTGCATGGGGTGAATCATCTCGCCCATGTTGATCAGGCGGACACGCACCATGTCGCCGTGATGGACGTGCATCACATCGGTGTCAGGGAACGAGTGACCGTTGATGACAAAATATGGCCCCAGCTCGCTGATGATTTGCAGGTAATCTTCCTGCACCTTCGGTTCGCTCGCCGCCGCCGCCGTGCCGGGCTTGGGATCAACAATGAACGCGCCGTACATGCCGCCGCCAACCTGCGTCAGGTCGTCATAGTGGCTGTGATAGGCGAACGTGCCATAGTTGTTGTCCTGGATAGTGAAATCGTAGGTATAGGTTGCCCCGGAAGCGATGGGCTTCTGGCCGACGCCGGGAACGCCGTCTTCATTGGATGGCACCAGCAAGCCATGCCAGTGAATGGAGGTCGGCTCCGGCAAGTGGTTGATGATGGTGATGCGCACGTGATCGCCGGCCACCGCGTGAATGGTCGGGCCGGGCACGGTGCCGTTCAAGGTCCAGGCAAGCACGCGCTGTCCCTTCACCGGCGACCACATCACTTGTTCCGCCGTCATGGTGAAATGCTTCGCGCCATCGCTGTCGATCGTGTAAGCGAGCGGCTGAGCGCCCTCTGTTTGCGTAGCCACCGGCACGTTGGCCGGCGCAGAAGACGTGTTGCTGCCGCCCATATTCATGCCGCTGCCGGAGGTTTGCTGACCGCTGTTATCAGCCGCGCCGTTGGCCTGAGCAGTGCCGATGCCATAGCCCAGCAAACCAACCAGCACCACGCCGATGATGCTGGCAATGCCCAGCGGCGACATGATGCGCCGCCGCGCGCCCTGCCAGGTGTCATCACCGGAAAGGGCATGCCACAGAGTATAGCCGGCGCGCTGCAACGCCGCTTTGGTGTGCTGCGCGCGCACTACAATATCATGTCGGGTCATCGTTGCTCGCCTCAAACTGTGAAGATTGCACGTTCCGCGCTGCCGCAGTGGGCCGCGCGCTTTCGTGTGACACACCTATCTTCAGCTTTGAAGATCACGGCAGAGTAACGAGAATCGCCAAAAATCTCTCAAATCGCACACAACCGCTCAGGGAAAGTTTTGACCAGCTCGTGAGCATTTGCCCGCGCCTGTGATGCGTTCGAGATATGCGCCATCTATCATGAACCGTGTTGAAACATGATGCCGCGTGGCATTGCAGAATTGGAGCGTCTCTATGAAGATCCTGGTTCCTCTTGATGGATCGCAACTGGCCGAAGCCGCCCTGGCCCCTGCTGCCGAACTTGCCCGGCGCATGCGCGATCCTGTCAGCATTATCTTGTTGCGTGTTGTCAGCCTGCCCGCGATTGAGTTGGGGCTGGATAACTTTGGGGCAATGGCCAGCGCGCCCACGATGATTGACGACATCATGACCGCCGCGCAGGATTACGTGCGTGCCACATCGCAGTTGCCTCTCTTCGCCGGACTGGACGTGCTGGCGCGCACCGAACTGGGCGCACCGGTGACGACGATCTGCGCCCAAGCTCAAGAAACCCACAGCGATCTCATTGTCATGACCAGTCATGGCCGCACCGGCTTCGCGCGCCTGGCACTGGGCAGTGTCGCGGAAAGCGTCATCCGCGAATCGCGTGTGCCGGTCTTGCTGGTGCGTGCTCATCATCAGACCTTCCCCGATTTGGGTCGCCACCAGCCCTTGACGGTGCTGGTGCCGCTGGATGGCACGGAACTGTCCGAAAGTGCCATTGCGCCTGCCGCGCAGATCGCCCAGGCGATGCATGGCACGCTTTATCTGCTGCGCGTGTTGCCCGCAGAACATCCCAACGTGCTGCACGAGATCACCGCTCACGAAGCGTATGCCTATCTGACGCAATGGCATGACCGGCTGGCGGCACAGGGCATCACTGTGCATCGCGCCCTGGCCTTTGGCGATGTGGCCGAACAGATTCTGGCCAAAGCGGTGGAACACCATGCCGATCTGGTAGCCATTGCCACGCATGGCCGCACCGGCCTGGATCGCATGCGGGAAGGCAGCATCGCGGAAACCGTCATTCACCGCACGTCGCTGCCCGTGCTGGTGTTCCACCCCGCAGAAACCGCCCGGCAAGCGCCGCCACTGGAAACAACGGCTGGCGGCTAAATAGCAGCCCACGCTCGCCTGGCCGGCATTGCGCGTGCGGGCCAGGCGGGAAGAATGTGCGCCCATTCTGTTTCATTCGGCTATACCCCCAGTCCGGTCGGGCTGGACTTCGTCGCGAAGCGTTCAGAAGCGGTTCTAACCGCTGACCTTGCACTGAGGAGAACCTGCCACATGGCTCACCATGCCCCACCATCCACCCGGCACAACAACGAAACCGAGAGTTCTTTCACGCTGAACCCCGCCACGCGTGAACGCATCACGCGCTATCGTCGGGCAACGAATTACCTTGCCGCCGCGCAAATCTATTTGAAAGCCAATGTCTTGCTGGAAGAGCCATTGCAGCCGGAACATATCAAGGATCGCCTGCTCGGTCACTGGGGAACGTGTCCGGGCATCAATCTGATCTATGCCCACCTGAACCAGCTTATCTTGCGCCACGATCTGGATATGTTTCTCATCACCGGGCCGGGGCATGGCGCACCCGCCAACCTGGCGAATCTTTATCTGGAAGGCACGCTGGCAGATTACTATCCCGATCTCACCCACGACCGTGCCGGGCTGGAACGCTTCGTCAAGAGCTTTTCCTGGCCGGGTGGCTTCCCCAGCCATCTCTATCCCGGCGTGCCGGGAACCATTCACGAAGGTGGCGAGCTGGGCTATGCGCTGGCGACAGCCTTTGGCGCAGCGATGGATAACCCAGATCTCATTGTGGCGTGCATCGTGGGCGATGGCGAGGCCGAGACGGGGCCGACGGCCACCGCCTGGCACAGCATCAAGTTCATTGATCCCTCCACCGATGGAGCGGTGTTGCCAATCTTGCATCTCAACAGCTATAAGATCTCCAATCCAACGATCTTTGGCACGATGAGCGATGACGAACTGCGCGAGTTATTCACTGGCTATGGCTATGAGACGCTGATCGTGCAGGGCAACGACCTGGATGGCACGCTGGCGGCGGCGATGGAACGAGCGTATCTGCGAATCCGGCATATCCAGCAGGAAGCGCGCGAAGGGCGTCGCATCGAAAAGCCGCATTGGCCGGTAATCCTCCTGCGCTCGCTCAAAGGGTGGACGGGGGTGAAGAAGCTGGATGGGCACCTGGTGGAAGGCTCGTACCGCTCGCATCAGGTGCCGATCACAGATGTGAAGACCAATCCCACGCACCTGCGGTTGCTGGAACAGTGGCTGCGCTCATATAAACCGGACGAACTCTTTGATGCCGAGGGCCGCCCCATGCCCGATCTGCTGCGCTGTTGCCCACAGGGCGACCGGCGCATGGGCAGCAATCCCCATACCTTCGGCGGGCGCATGCGACAAGAGTTGATCCGCCCGCCGCTGGAAATCTACGCCACCCAGGTCGATCCGCAGAGCAACAATCCCGGCTATCGACGCGGACGCATGATGGTAGGCAACGTGGAGCAGGTGGCACGCTACCTGTCAGGCGTGATCCGTGACAATCCGACGCGCTTCCGCATCTTCTCCCCAGATGAATTGGAATCGAACAAGCTGGGCGCGGTGCTGGACATAACCCATCGCGACTATCAATGGCCCATCGCTCCCGACGACCGGTTGCACATTGGCCCCGACGACGGGCGCGTGCTGGAAATGCTGAGCGAGCACACCTGCCAGGGCTGGCTGCAAGGCTATCTGCTCACCGGGCGTTACGGTTTATTCCCATCGTATGAAGCCTTCCTCACCATCGTCACCTCCATGATGGATCAGTTCGCCAAGTTCCTGAAAGTCTCGGATGAAATCCCCTGGCGCTTGCCGGTGCCATCCTTGAATTATCTGGAGACCTCGACACTGTGGCGGCAAGAGCACAACGGCTTCTCGCACCAGAGTCCCGGCTTCATCAACACCATCCTGAACAAGAAGGGGCGCATCATGCGCGTCTATCTGCCGCCGGATGCCAACTGCCTGCTCAGCACGCTGGATCACTGCCTGCGCAGCACCAATTATGTCAATCTGATCATCGCCAACAAACCACAGTTGCCACAATGGCTGACGCTGGAAGAGGCGGTGGCGCATTGCCGGGCGGGCGCGTCCATCTGGCCCTGGGCCAGCATCGACGATGGCGTGGACCCCGACGTGGTGCTGGTGGGCATCGGCGACATCCCCACCCTGGAAGTGCTGGCGGCGGCCCAGCAATTGCGGGCGGATCTGCCGGAACTGCGCGTGCGCGTGGTGAACGTGACCGATCTGCTGGTGCTGGAACACGAGTCAATGCACCCGCATGGGCTGGATGACGCGATGTTTGAGGGCCTTTTCACGGCGGACAAGTCGGTGATCATCAACTTTCACGGCTATCCCTCGGCGGTGAAACAATTGCTCTTTGGGCGCAGTCACACACAGCGCTTCCAGATCAACGGCTATCAGGAAGAGGGAACAACCACCACGCCGTTTGATATGAGCGTGCGCAACGGCATCGACCGTTTCCACCTGATGAACCAGGCCATCCGCGCCGCCATGCCAGCGAACCGGGCGGTGGCGGCGAAGGCCAACGCGCTCATCAGCCGCTACGAATATCAATTGCTGGCTCACCGCCGCTACATCCAAGAGTTCGGGCGCGATCCCGATGCCATCGCCAACTGGCAATGGGAATAAAGAACGAGACGCGGAGATAAGGACGAGACGCGAAGATCGCGAAGGAAACGAAGGGACATGAAGGTTTTTGTAAGTAAGATTATCAGCGCGATCTTGCTAGAGTGAACAAGATAGCAACAGTGATCTTCTCTAAATCCTTCGCGTGCTTCGCGATCTTCTTGTTTCTCTGCGTCTCGTCCTCTTATCTCGAGGAGAATTGTTATGGCGAATATCCTGGTCATCAACGCCGGTTCCAGCAGCACAAAAATCTCGCGATTTGCGGCGGAAACGCTGGCACCCGAAACGCCGGTTGAGGCCGGATGGGAAGCGGATATCAAATGGGATGGCGACGCAACGGAGATCACCTTCCAGCAAGCGGATGGGAGCGCGTCATCGTCACGAGGCGTGGTGAACGCGGATCGGGAAGCGCTCTTGCGGGAGATCATCAGCCAGGCATCAGCAGTTCCCCCCTCTCCATCTCTGCCGGGGAAAGGCTCAGAGGGTGAGACCATTGCTGTCGTGGGGCATCGCGTGGTGCATGGCGGCGCGCGCTACGAGGAGCCGACGCTGGTAACGCCGGATGTGGAAGCAGCCATCGCATCTCTCGCGCCGGAGGCACCAGCACATAACCAGGCGGCACTGCAAGGGATGCGCGTTGTGCGCGAGGTGATGGGAGACGTGCCGCAGGTGGCCGTTTTTGATACCGCTTTTCATCGCACCATGCCTGAGGCAGCCATCGTCTATCCAGGGCCATATGCCTGGTACGAGCAAGGCATCCGGCGCTTTGGGTTTCACGGCATCAGCCACCAATATGCCGCACAGCAGGCGGCGCGGATGCTGGGGCGCGATCTCGCCGGGCTGGATCTCATCACCTGCCACCTGGGCAGCGGTGCATCGCTGGCCGCTGTGCATCATGGGGCGAGCGTGGATACCACGATGGGCTTCACCCCGTTGGACGGCATCATGATGGCCGAACGGTCCGGCGCGGTGGACCCCGGCATTCTGCTGCACCTGCTGCGCCAGCCCGGCGCAACGGTGAACGCGCTGGAGCGCGCTCTGGAACACGAATCTGGCCTGAGAGGCGTTTCCGGCATCTCCGGCGACATGCGGATCATCGAGCAGCGTGCTCGCGAGGGCGACGCGCGAGCAAAGCTGGCATTCGACGTGTATATCCATCGGTTGCGCGCGGGCATCGGGCAGATGCTGGCGGCGCTGGGGCGAGTGGATGCCATCGTCTTTACCGGCGGTGTGGGTGAGCATTCTGCACCGGTGCGCGCGGCGGCATGCCAGGCGTTCGCCTGCATCGGCGCGCAGATCGATCACGCCGCGAACGAGGCCGCGAACGGCGATGCCGACCTCAGCCCGCCAGGGGCTGCGGTGCGCGTGCTGGTCGTGCGAGCACGCGAGAATTGGGCCATTGCCCGCGCCTGCCGGAATTTCATCCCCTCACCATCGTGACCGCTTTGTAGTCGTCTTCTCTCCCCCTGTGATGCTGTTGTGACGATGGGCAGGCATGCTATCAGCAGACAGTGGATAGCTTCATACAGGAGGATCGCATGTCACAGTTTCTACAGTGGGGAATCGTTCTCATCACCATTCCCAACCTCATCGTCATCGGCCTGATGATCGTCGTCTTCGCGCTGGGCGTGGCGCTCACGCTCCCCCATTCAGCCGAGCAGTGAGGAGGCATCATCATGGCACGTAACTGGACGGAGGCTTTACGCACGCGACTGAGCCGCTCGCTGCCGGCCAACCATCTGTTGCCTAGCGAGCAGCCCACATATGTGCGCTCGGCAGTGTATCTGTTTGGCGCGCTCACCCTGGCCAGCCTGATCGTCATCGTCGTTTCCGGCGTGGTGCTGGCCGCCTTCGGCCCGCAATGGTGGCACGCCAGCGCCGCCGGGCACTTCTTCAACAGCCTGCATTTCTGGAGCGTGCAAGCGTTCTTCTTCTTTATGGTGCTGCACCTGTGGGGCATGTTCTTCATGGGGGCGTGGCGCGACGGGCGGGGCCGCACCTGGGTTGTCGGTGCCATCACCTTCCTGGTCAGCATCCTCGCTGCCTTCACCGGCTTCCTCTCGCAAAGCAACTTCGATTCCCAGTGGATCGGTGTTTCGGCGAAAGATCTGATGAACGCGGTCGGCGTCGGCGGCTTCTTCAACGCCCTCAATTTCGGGCAGATGTACAGCTTCCATATCTTTCTGCTGCCGGTGACGGTGGCGGCGCTGGTGGCGGCGCATATCATCATGGTACGCCTGCGCGGCGTGGTGCGTCCTTATCCGGTCAAGGGTGAAAGCCGGGTGAAATACACGAAAGGGATGACGCAAGAACAGTATTATGCCGGCGTGAAGATGGCTCCTTTCGATCTCGTGCGCGAGCTGACCATCGCCACTGCCGTCATCCTGGCAGGCGTCATCGTCATTTCCGCCGTCTTCTCCTCGCCGGATGAGAAGCCGCTGACGTTGCAGAGCGTGGCGCAGAACGATCCGGTGGGCTTCACTACCGTCGCGCTGAGCGAACTGGCTGGCAGCAGCACCATCGCTCAATATGGGCCGCCCTATAACAGCGGCACCGGCTCGGTGCAATATCTCGGCCCCATCTCCCTGCAAAAAGCCGCCGGAGTGCGCATCCCCATCGACACGGCACAGACCTACGTGTTGGGGCCACTGGCGACGGTGAAAGATGCGAGCGTCAGCAGCGCGGTGAGCACGTTCCAGGCGGCAAGCGCAGATCAGCAGAACACCTGGGAGACGAACTATATGACGGCGCTGGGCAACAACACCACCGAGGCGCTGGACGCGCAGGGCAATGTGCAGGTCGCCTGCACGAACAAACCAGGCGATAAGGCAGATTGCGGTCCCCTGCCCACCATGTTTGGGGCACTCCTCACCATCGCCCGCAGCGGGGCGCTGGATGGTCTGCTGTTGAGCAACGGGCAGCAGTTCTACCAGACCGACTACACGAAGCCGTTGCTGTTCTTGAACGAGTCTGCTTTGCCCAACAAAGCGGAGAGTCTGAATCTTTCCGGTAACCGCTGGGGGATGATGAACGAGACGGGAGCCTATCCCGGCCAGGCATGGCTGTGGCTGTACACCTTCTGGTATCAGGTGCCGCAGCAGCCCTTCAACGGGCCAAACGCCGATGTGGCGGTGGCGGTGATGATGCTCTTGCTGAGTCTGGTGTTCGTCTTCGTGCCCTACATCCCCGGCCTGAACCGGATCCCCGAACTGGTCGGCATCCACCGGCTCATCTGGCGGCAGCATTACCGCGAGGCGCGCCAGGCGGTGCATGCAAAGTAGGTCGCTACGTCTGTGACATTATAGCGGCAAGCCCGCCGGAAGGAGCACAAGTGATCCTTCCGGCGACTCATGCTTCCGGCTCAGCCTCTTGCGCCAGCGGCAGGGCCAGGCAAAAGGTGGACCCCGCACCTTCCTGGGACGTGAACCAGATGCGCCCGCCGTGCCGCTCGACCAACTCCCGGCAGAGATAGAGTCCCAGACCGGTGCCGCCGATGCCGCGCGCGTTTTCAGCGCGAGCGAAACGGCCAAAGATGCGCGCCTGCTCCGCCGCTGGAATGCCGATGCCGCGATCCGCCACGCACAACCGCACCTCATGGGCGGCATCATCCGTGGAGAGCGTGACGGTGATGGGACCACCATCGGGGCTATATTTCATGGCGTTGTGGAGAAGATTATTCAACACCTGCTCGAAGCGCATCTCGTCAATGTTCACCATCAACGGCTCACGGTCGGCGGTGAGAGTGATGGCGTGGCGCTGGGTCGTGGTCTGTTGGCGCGTCACCACGCGCCGCGCCAGCGCCGCCAGATCGCGCAGCGCCGGATGCAATTCCAGCTTGCCCGCTTGCAGGCGCGTCACATCCAGCAGGTCGTCGGTCAATTCCGCCAGCCGAGCGGATGCTTGATCGATGGCATCGATGGCTTCTTGCTGCCACTCGGCCAGTTGGGGACCGTGCCCGCGCGCCGTCTGCACGCGCAGCATGTCGGCGAAACCGCGCAGCGCCGCCAGAGGGTTGCGCAGCTCGTGGGCGGCGATGGCGATGAACTCATCCTTCAGGCGATCCGCTTCGCGCTGGGTCTCGCGCAGTGTTTCTTCCAGCCGCTTGCGCTCGGTGATGTCGCGGATGATGGCGACGACGCGCAGCCCCTCGCTGGTGCGCGCGTGGCTGAGGCTGATCTCTACAGGAAATTCCGTGCCGTCTTTGCGCAGGGCATACAATTCCAGGCCCATGCCCATCGGGCGCGTGCGCGGGGCGGTGTAATAGCCTGCACGGTGCTCGGCATGCGCGCCGCGAAAGCGTTCCGGCAGCAGCATATCGATATTCCGCCCCAGCACTTCGGCGCGCGCATAGCCAAACACCCGCTCGGCGTGCTGGTTGATGAAGGTGATGCGCCCACGATCGTCGCTCACCACCACCGAATCCGGCGCGACCTCGATGAACAAGCGCATCATCTCGGCGGCGAGCGCCTGATGCTCCCCCTCGCCGCCGGGCGTTGCCGATATGTCATCACCAGGGTGGGGTTTAGATGCGGTCATGGTTGACACCCTTCCAGCGCATGCACGCGGCATTTTTCCGTTTCAGCATATGATCTCGCGCGCAACAGCTACAAGCACCCGCGCGGGTTGTGTGGCAGATGTGACGCCAATGAGTCATAGCGTGATGCCTCTGTGAGAGCACCGGCGGATACTCTTGGCAGATTCTTTAGCACAGAGGAGAAAGCATCATGCGCATTCTCGTCCCTCTTGACGGCTCGATCCGCGCCGAGTTCGCCATCAACACCGCCGCGCAACTGGCACACCATGCCGTTCCCACTGGTGAGATCGTGTTGCTGCGCGTGGTGGAATTTTCCCCGGCGGCAATGGCTGAACTGCTGCCGGATTACGGAACGCTCATCAACGCAACACTGGAAGCCAGTGGCGATTATCTGCGCGAGATCGCTCTGCGCCCGTCGCTGGCACACATCACCGTGAAACACCGCGCGTGTCTGGCGGAGGGCAGCATCACGGCGACCATCTGCGCCCAGGCACACGATCTGCGCGCCGATCTCATCGTCATGAGCAGCAGCGGGCGCAGCGGCATCGCGGAACTGGCACTGGGCAGCGTAGCAAAGGATGTCGCGCGCCTGGCACACATTCCGACCGTCATCCTGCGCGTTGAAGAGGCGTTCCGCGCCGAGCATGATATGCACCAGCCCTTCACCGTGCTGGTGGCGCTGGATGGTTCGCTGCGCGCCGAGGCCGTGTTGCCGTCGGTGGTCGCCATCACGCGGGCCATGCATGGCATCGTGCAACTTCATCACGTGCTGCCCCAGAAGGGCGACACCCAGGAAGATCAGGTGTTGCGCGATGCCGCCGAATGCTATCTGCAAGCTGTGCAGCAGCGCTTGCAACGCCAGGGCGTTCCCACCGAGATCAGCCTGAGTTGGGGCGATCCCGCGCAGCAAATCATAAGCAAGGCAGATGCGCCGCGTCGCGCCTGCGATCTGGTCGCCATTGCCACGCACGGTTACACCGGCCCCGACCGGCTCGCGCTGGGCAGCGTGGCAGAGCACGTGCTGCATGCCGCCCACTGCCCACTGTTGATCTTGCGCCCGGCAGCATGAAGGGAAAAAACATCACTCGCCGGCGAGCGGCAGCGCGAACCAGAAGCGGCTGCCCTCGCCCGGCTCAGATGCAACGCGCAATTCGCCCCCGTGCAGGGCAATGACGCGCTGGGCGAAGGCGAGGCCCAGGCCAAGCCCATTCGTGGAGCGCGCCAGATGATTTTCGACCCGGTAAAACGGCGTGAAGATCTGCGGCAAGTGCTCCGGCGCGATGCCGATGCCGTGATCCGTCACGCTCCATTCCGCCATCGGTCCCACCGACCCACTCGTCGCCCGCATGGCAATGTGGATCTCGCCGCCAGCCGGCGAATAGGTGCGCGCGTTATCCAACAGATGCAGCAGGGCATGCGTCAGCAACCGCGGATCTGCGAGGATCAGCAGCGCCGCGTCGCCGCTGAGGGTGAGGAGGTAGTTCGTTGCGCCGGCTTCATCCAACGCGAGCAGCGCTTGCCGCGTCAGCGCCACCAAATCCGTTTCCTGGCGTTGCAGCGTCACCTGGCCCTGCAACACGCGCGCCGTCAGCGTCGTTTGCTCGATGACTTCATCCAGGCGGTCGCACGCGCGGTTGATCTCGCTGAGCATCGCGTGCCGCTCATCGCCGGTCAGCCGGCTGTCGTGGCGCATCAGCGAGGTGGCATAGCCTTTGATCGCGGCCAGCGGCGTGCGCAACTCATGGCTCAGGTTGATGAGGGCATCTTCGAGGAAACGCGCCTGATCCATCTCTGACGCCGCACCATTCGGCGCGCTGTCGCTGGTCATGACGGGTCTCCTGAGGTGAGGATAGAGAGATCATACCGCATTGCGCCCGGAGATCGCCTCACATTGGGAGATAAAACCTCACAGAACGCTCACAATCCGGCGCAAATGAGGTCCGGCGCAAAGGCGCTGGCTGAGCGGCACGAACGCACTTGCAGGGCGCGGATGGGCTGGCGCGGGCCGTAAAGAGAGGCCATAATGCAAAAGAAGATCGCAGCGAGAGGAAATCACCCTATGCCCCCACACAAAACCACCATCGTCGTCGCCGACGACGACCCACAGATTTTGCGCCTGGTGACGCGCAATCTGCAACTGGAAGGCTACGCCACCCACACCGCTACCAACGGGCAGGAAGCCCTGGAAGCCGTGCAGACCGTCCACCCGGATGCCGTGCTGCTGGACGTGATGATGCCCAAGCTGGATGGCTTCGCCGTGTGCCAGCAGGTGCGCCAATTTTCCACCGTGCCCATCATCATGATCACGGCGCGAGGCAACGACCAAGACAAAGTGCGCGGGCTGGACCTGGGAGCGGATGATTACCTGACCAAGCCGTTCAGCGTGGATGAACTGCTGGCGCGGGTGCGCGCCGTGTTGCGCCGCGCTGACTTCCGCCAGGCCGCGCAGGCAGCCGAGCTGGCTGAGCCGATCACCATTGGGGAGATCACCCTTGATCCCGCGCAGCATCGGGTGACGCGCGGCGGCCAAGAGATCAACCTGACGCCGACAGAATATGCGCTGTGCCTCTATCTGGCGCAAAATGCCGGGCGGGTGCTGACGCAAAATATGCTGCTGGAACACGTGTGGGGCGCGGAATATGGCAGCGAACATCACATGTTGCAGGTCAACATCAATCGCCTGCGCCGCAAGATTGAGCCAGACCCCATGCATCCGCGCTATCTGCTGACGAAATCGGGCGTGGGCTATCT
>JAJPKG010000240.1 GCA_021323815.1 Pseudomonadota bacterium | reverse complement strand
TCCATCCCCCATGCCGCCCGGTCATTACGCCCGTGATGCGCGGCGTCAGGTGATAGTTTTCGCGCAGCACCTGCGTCTTTTCAGCGAGCAACGCGCCCAACTCGCGCCCTACGTTGCCATAGCCGATAATCACCAATCGCATAGCTCACCTCTCATAAAAGAAAAAGGACGAGACGCGAAGGGAAACGGAGGGAAAGAAGAAACACGAAGGTTCCCCAAAACGCAACAAGTGAATGGTTGTGCCCTCGCCTTTTGCATGCTCTTCTTGCTTTCCAAAATCTTCGCATCTCTTCGTTTCCTTCGCGCTCTTCGCGTCTCGTCCCTTAGAACTGGTTCAGGAAGCGCAGGTCGTTCTGCGAGAACAGGCGAATCTCGTTGATGCCATAGCGCATCATGGCGATGCGCTCCACGCCCATGCCGAAGGCGAACCCGCGATAGACCGAGGGATCGTAGTTGACGTTGCGCAACACCTGCGGATGCACCATGCCGGAGCCGAGGACTTCGACCCAGCCGGAATATTTGCAGACGCGACACCCCGTGCCCCGGCAAACGATGCAGGTCACATCTACCTCGGCGCTCGGCTCGGTGAACGGGAAATAGCTGGGGCGGAAGCGCACCTGGGTGGTCGGGCCGAAGATCACATGGGCGAAGCGTTCCAGGCAGCCGCGCAGATCGCGCATGGTGGTGGTCTTGTCGATGAGCAACCCTTCGATCTGGTGGAACATGGCTTCGTGTGTGGCGTCGGTCGCCTCGTTGCGATAGACCTTGCCCGGCACCACCGCGCGCACCGGCGGGCGCTGCTCTTGCATGATGCGGATCTGGTTCGGCGAGGTCTGGGTGCGCAGCAAGATCTGCCCCGGCACCACCCAGAACGTATCTTGCATGTCGCGGGCGGGGTGATCGGCGGGGATATTGAGCGCCTGAAAGTTGTAATAGTCCGTCTCGACTTCCGGCCCCTCGATGATGTGGAAGCCCATCTCGCTGAAAACGCGGCAGATGTCGCGGATGGTCTGGCTGATGGGGTGCAATCCACCTTTCGGCTCATTGCGTCCCGGCAGCGTCACATCAAGGCGCTCGGCTTGCAGTGCGCGCTCCATCTCGGCAGATTCCAGCGCCGCGCGCCGTGCCGCCAAGAGAGCTTCCAGTTCGGCTTTGATCTCGTTGGCGCGCTGGCCGATGGCTTTGCGCTGATCCGCCGGCACGTCGCGCAATCCGCGCAGCACCGCCGTCAGCTCGCCATCTTGCCGGCCCAGATACTTGCTGTTCCACGCGGTCAGCGCGGCGGTGGAATCACATGTTTCCAATTCCGCTGTCGCCCGCTGCCGCAGCTCTTCCAATCGATCAAGCATTCAGTCTTTCTCCTTTAGGACGGGAACGCGAAGATCGCGAAGGGAACGAAGAAACGCGAAGATTTTGAGGAAAGAGATGCATCATGGAATGAAGTTTTTTCATTTTCTTCGTGTCCTTCGCCTTCTTCGCGCCCTTCGTGTTCCTGTCCGCCAAAACAAAAGCAGCCTCGCCCCCATCAGGGACGAAGCTGCTGATTCGCGGTACCACCCTGGTTGAGCCGCGCCGCCGGGCATGGTCTTTTCCCGGCGAGCCATGCGGCTCCCCTCGATGCGCCCGCTAACGGTGGGCCGCCGGAGCGCCTACGAAGCGATATTTCAGCGCTCGGCTCCGGGGTGAACTTCGGCGCGGTGCATGTGCGGTGGCTTGCATCCGGTGGCCCCCGCTCGCTGAACAGGCTGCCCGCGCGTACTCTCCCCGTCATTGCCGGATGATATCTTTTTCATGATATCACATGGTTCGGTGATGTGGGAAAGAATGAGAGCATTGGCGTTCAGGGGAATTTCACGCCCTTGCTTTTCAGCCAGAGCGCGCCAAGCAATCCCAGCACATACACCACCGTGACGAGCGCGCCCAGGCTGAGCAAGATGCCCCAGCGCGCCACAGCGGAAGGCGCGGCCAAATAGGCGCGTCGCCCGGCAAGCAGCGCAGCCAGGCTGATGGGAAGGCAGCTCACGAGCAAGGCAAAACCCCGCCGGGGCGAGGTGGGAGGGATGCCGGTAAAGCCCGCGAAGAAATACACCGCCAGCAGCGCCAATGGATACAGCATGAGCGCCAGGCTGAGCAGTGCCAGACGGTTGCTATTCCCCTTCGTGGGGGGCATGGTGCCGGCAACCTGGCAGAGCGCGCCGCCGAGCATCAATCCCAGGCCGGTCAGTTCAAGATAAAAGCCGGGATGCACGCGATGCACCAACTGATTGCCGGGGATCTGCCGCCATAACGCGAGAAACGATGCCCAGCCGGCGAAGGTGAGGACAGCATTCCATGCGGCGATGCGCGCTGCCCGGAATGTCGGCAGCAGCAAGAAGATGAGATGCAAGAGCACCGCCGCTGCCGCGCTCGCCAGAATCGGCGCGTACAGCAGCCCCTGGTTGAATGGCTCAGTGGGTTTGGTGAGCATCTCCCAGCCGCTCTGCGTCACCTGGGGGCCGGTTTTGCCGCAGGATGTGGAGGTGAAGGTGAGCCACGCCAGAAAAAACGCGACACCGGCCAGAGTTCCACCGGAAACGCCTAATCCCGCGCCCAGGCGGCTCAAGAGCGTGTTTAGCGCGAAGTCGGTCATCACGCCGCGCGTGAACGCGGGCGGCGGTGCATCCGGCGCGGTGAGCGCGTTGCCAATCGAGATGGCGTCGCCAGCGGGGGAGATGCACGCGCCGCAGTGCGGGCATTCGCCGGCGGACAAGGCGCGCTGAGTGACGGGCTTGCCGCAATAACCACAATAGGTCGCCATCCTCTCGCCCTCCTGTCTTGTTCCCCAGTCTACACCATTCCGGCGACAGATGACATATAGTGAAGACAATCTCGATATGCCTGCGCGGGTGCAGGCGGGCATTCTTATTGCTTGCAAAGGAGCACTGTTTATGGCTGAGGATCAGGCGATGTTGCCGCTGAATCTGCACGAATATGAAGCTGCCGCGCGGGCGGTTTTGCCACCGATGGCCTTCGATTATATCGCCAGCGGCGCGCACGATGAAGAGACGGTGCGCGCCAACCGCGCCGCCTTCGCGCAGTGGCGGCTGTTGCCCCGCATGCTGCGCGGCGTGACGGAAGTGGATATTTCGACGACGGTGCTGGGGCAGCGCATCTCCATGCCGGTGCTGCTCGCGCCCACCGCGTTTCAGCGCCAGGCGCATCCCGACGGCGAGCTGGCGACGGCGCGGGCGGCGAAAGCTCACGATACTATCTTCGCCGTAAGCACGCTCGCCACCACATCCATCGAAGACGTGGCGGCGCAGGCGGGCGCATGGTGGTTCCAATTGTACGTCTATCGAGACCGCGCCATCGTGCGCGAGCTGGTGCAGCGGGCTGAGGCGGCGGGCGCGTCGGCACTGGTGGTGACGGTGGATCTGCCCAGGACCGGACGCCGCGAGGCCGACGAACGCAACCGCTTCGCCTTGCCGCCCGGCGTGGTGGCGGCAAATTTCGCCCATCTGCCACAGCGCGAGATCGCCAAAGATGATGCCGGCTCGGCGCTGACCGGTTATATCGCCGCGCAGCTTGACCAGTCGTTGTCGTGGAAGGATCTCGAATGGTTGGCGGGGATCACGAAGTTGCCCATCATTCCAAAGGGCATTCTGGCCCCGGCGGATGCGCGGCTGGCGTTTGAGCATGGGGCAAGGGCGCTCATCGTGTCGAATCACGGCGGTCGGCAGCTTGATAGCGCGGTCGCCACGCTGGACGCACTGCCGGCAGTGGCGCAAGCTGCACAGGGCCGAGGCGAGATCTATCTGGATGGCGGCATCCGGCGCGGGACGGACGTGCTCAAGGCGCTGGCGCTGGGCGCGCGGGCCGTGCTCATCGGTCGCCCGTATGTCTGGGGGCTGGCAGTCGGCGGCGAGGCCGGCGTGAGCCATGTGCTGAGCCTGCTGCGCGAGGAGATCGCCCTGGATCTGCTGCTGTGCGGCTGCGCGCATCTCAGCGAAATCGATCGCTCGTTCGTTGTTCCGACAGGGCCGCTTGCATAAGCATCTCATCAACCGCTCGCTCCTCATCCGAAGAGTTTTCGTGCGTTGCCTGCAAGGATGGCGTTGCGCACGTCGGGGCCGATGGGCAGCCTGCTCAGCATCGCCGCTGGATCAGACAATGCATCGCCGGGGCGTGGCGTGGCCGAGAGCGGCCAGTCTGAACCATAGATGATGTGGTCACTGCCGAACGTCTCAATGGCTAGCGCCAACGCGGCGGGCGTGGCCGTCGCCGTATCCACCCAGAAGCGGCGGGCGCGCTCCGCCGGGCGCGGGCCTTCCGGTGGGGCATGCGCTTCCAGCCAGCCGAGCCACGCGCCCAGCCCTGCCCCCAGGTGGGGCAGCACTACGCGCAGCCGGGGAAAGGGATCAAGCGTGCCGGCGGCGATGAGGCGCACCGCCAGCGCGGTCAGGCTCAGTGGCTCGCCCACCAGCAGATCCAGCCCGAAATCGCGCGGCACCAGCGTGGCATTATCTGCCGTGGGATGGATGACCAGCGGCACATCCAGCGCCTGGGCAAGTTCCAGAAAAGGGCGCGCGGCGGGGGAAGCGATGGTTTCACCGCGATAACTCGCGCCCACCACCACGCCGCGCAGCCCCAGCGCCAGCACGGCGCGCTTCATCTCAGCCAGATCTTCGCTGCCGCCGAGGGGATTCACCACCGCAAGGCCGGCCAGGCGGTCAGGATGCCGCGCCACCAATGCGGCGGTGGCGTCATTCATGGCGCGGCACAGCGCCAGCGCGGCGACTGCTCCCCCCGTCATCTGCGGCCCCGGCGCAATGCTCAGTTCCGGCGCGATCACCGCCCTGGCGACGGCGCGGGCATCCATCGCGTGCAGAAAGGCATCCGGATCGGCCAGCATCACCAGACGCAGCGAGATCTTGGGCCAGAGGTTGGAGCCGCGCCGCAACTCCGGCGACCAGAGCGCGTCGGCCCATGCGGGGCGCAGATAATGCACATGCGCGTCGATCACGGCGTGGCCCTCCCCAGCGCCACCACCAGCGCAATGCCATAGCGCCGCGTCGTGGAGATGCTGACATCCAGTCCTTGCCAGCCGAGATCCCCGGCGCGGATAGCCGCGTGGCCGTGCAGGTGCAACACCGGCTTGCCGGCAGCGTCGCGCAGGCATTCGATGTCGCGCCAGCGTGGCCCGTCGATGCCCGTTCCCAGCGCCTTCGCGCACGCCTCTTTCGCCGCGAAGCGCCCCGCCAGTCGCACCGGGTTGCGTCCCACGATGGCTATCTCGCCCTCGGTGAAAACGCGCTGGATGAAGCGCTCCCCGAAGCGTTCCAACGTCGCGGTGATGCGCTCCACCTCGATCAGATCGATCCCCACCGCCAGCCGCCCCGGCAGCGCGATGGCCGGCAAAGCCAGGTCGAGGTCCAGGGGGAGATCGGGCATGGTGGATAGCTCCCGGAGTTCGTCTTTTCCCCACTATGGCATATCACGGCAGGCAAGATCAAGATGAGCCGTCCAGCGCTGGCACAGGCTTGTCCATCCGATGAACGTGAACCATTTCACAGCACAAACCATCTTGCTGCCACGTTTGCTATACTGGAAGAGGATGCACAGAGAGCCAGGCAAACGGGGGCGGGCGAGGCATGCCGTCGCCCCTGCGAACCAGGCATGCCATTCAGCCCGGAGGGGTTCGCAATTTCGAGCCGGGGCGATTGTGTTCTCAATCGATGGCCCCGGTGGGCGTTGGGGGAAAGCAACGTGGTCGAGTCACCGGCGGCGACAGCGTCATCCGTCGAAATCATGCAAGAGCCACGCCCGCGCATTGGGCATCCGGCCCTGGTGGCGGTGCTGCTCGCGCTCTATTTCGTCATCGTGGCACTGATGGGAACGCAAACAAGCTGCTATAACGATTACGGCGGCGTGTTCTTCCCCAGCGCGCGCTACATTCTGGCTGGTCGCCCGCTGGATATGTATCAGGTGCGCGCCGGCGATCCTGACGGCATCAACGCGGCGTATCCCAACGCGACGGGGCCGGTGGGCGAACTGGCGATGGCCGGAGCGCTCTTCGTGGGGCGCGCTTTTCATCTGCAAAATATCCCCCCCATCTGCCAGCATGCCACCACATATCCCCTGCCCGAAGATTCCATTCCCCTGCACATCTGGGTGATCGTCGTCTTTTCCATCTTGCCGCTGCTGATGGGCGTGGAGATCATGCGGCTGCTGGATCGCTATCAGCCGCGCCCCTGGACGGGCTGGCAGCGTTTGCTATTGTGGGCGCTGATTCTTTTCACCCCGCCGATGTGGGACAGCCTCATCTTTTATGGCCATTATGAGCAGCCGCTGGCGATCTGGCTGGCCCTGGTGGCTGTGCGCATGTTCCAGGATGGCCGCTTTGCTGCCAGTGGCGCGCTGCTGAGCCTGGCAATCCTCAGCCGAACCTCGTCGGTGTTTGTTGCCATTCCGTTGGGGCTGGTGGTGCTGTTCGACCGCGAATGGTGGGGCGTGGTGCGCTTCAGCCTGGCGCTGGTGGGCGTGACGGGAATTATCCTCTTGCCGTTTTACCTGCATGATCCACGCGATCTCATCTTCTCGCTTTCCGGCTTCCGGCAATATCTGGGCATCGGTGACGGCTCGTTCTGGACGTTTTTCAAGGGAACCG
>JAJPKG010000301.1 GCA_021323815.1 Pseudomonadota bacterium | reverse complement strand
TATTTCAGCAAGCATACCCAATAGGGGGATACGGATGTCGCAGATAACAGTGCATCTTGCGGCCATAAGCAAAGGACCAGGCCATCAGCGAAACAGAGATGGCAGGGAAAAGCACGACGGGGACAGCGAGCACCTGCAGGATGGTCAACATCAACACCAGGATGACGCGCAGGAGCATTTCGCCCGGCGTGCCGATGGCTCACACCCAGGTCATCAGGCGAGATGAGCGTGGTGTATTACGCCCTGGCGGGACGAGCGATCCTGCGGCCAAGCCACAGGCCCAGTTCCACTGCCAGCAGGCCCAGCGCAACGCTGCCGCTGAGATAGCACAATCCCAACAGGGTTTTGCCGCTGGCGGCCAGCGTGACAATGCCCAGCGCGAAGCTGCTGAACGTGGTATACGCTCCCAGAAAGCCCACGGCCCCGGCAAGCCACAGCAATTCATGCTTGCGACTGGCCGGATCGCGCCAGCCGGCGAGCAGGCCGATGAGCAGTGCGCCACTGACATTGATGAGCGCGATATCCCAGGGGAAGCCGCGATCCAGCGCTTTGCCCAGCGCGAGCGAGACGGCGACGCGCGCCAGCGTTCCCATGATGCCACCCGCGAGGATCAAGGCAAACTCCAGCGCCAGAGCGGCCAGTGATGCGCGCATGCGACTGGAGGGTGAAGAAGGAGCGGATGATGCCCCTGCCAGGGTTTCGGCGTCGCCTTCCAGAGGCGTCTTTTCCAGCAATGATTCGGGTGTTGACATCAGAGCCACCCCCCGATCAGCAATCCCGCGAAGGCGCACAGCGGCCCCAGGATGAGAGTAGTGGCCAGATAGGCGAGAAACAGGTGATGATCCTGGCGGGCGCGCAGGTGGGCGGCGTCGAGCATCAGCGAGCTAAAAGTGGTGTAGCCGCCCAGAAAGCCGAGCACCACCGGCGCGTGCCATGCCCCCAGCGCGTGATGATGTGCCAGCGCGGCGGAAAAGATCCCGATGAGCAATGCGCCACTGAGGTTGATGACGAGCGTGCCCCAGGGGAAGCGATCGCCGTATTGGCGGCGGGTGAGGACGGCGATGGAATGACGAGCGCCGGCACCACACGCGCCAGCCAGGCCCGTCCACAGCGCCTTGAACAGCAAGGCGAGGGAAATGGTCATGCGACAACAAGCTCCTCAAGCACAACATCAGTCTGTGGGTAGGAGCCATCAGCCAAAGGTGACGGTTTTCAGGGTGGCGAGCATCGCCAGCCCCGACGGCGGTGCCCCATCGCCGCAAGCATGAGGGGAGTGCCTATGACGGCACGTTGATAGTATAGCACAGATGGAGCGGCGATGCCAAATGAAGCAGCCTCATGGCTGCCCCACCAGCGCCAGAGCGATATCTTTGCAGATGGTGTTGACCTCATCGAAGCCTTGCTGCTGTGTGTTCTCGCGGCGCGTGAAAACCGTCACATCATAGACCTGGCCATGATAGGTGAGGATGCCGGACGTATTCATCACGTACAGGCCATCGTCTTCCACGCCATAACCGTCTTTCAGTTGCACCGTCGCGCCGTTGGGAGCGGTATCGCCCAGGCCGATGCGCTCGTCAGCCGTCACCTGGCTCATCAAATACAGCACATATTGGCAGTCGCCCGGCGTCAACACGGACGCGGTGCGCAGATCTTCCAGCAGCAGGTTCATGGAGCGCGGCGAGATGGTGCTGGTGCCGAAACCGTTGAGCGTGAGGCCGAAATCCGTGATGCCGATAGAGCGCATATAACTCCCCAACGCAGGATTGCCCCCCTCTTCATCGTAAAGCGCTTGCGCGGCGTCGTTATCGGAATATTCGATCATCGACGCCGCTTCGGCCTGCTCGTCGCTGGTGAGGGAACGGCCCGCCGCTTCGGCCTGGGCCAGCAGCGTCATCAGAATGGGAATTTTGACCACGCTGGCCATTTCCAGCGACAGACTCTCATTGAAGCTATACATACGGTGCTGCGATGGCACATAGACCGCCACTGCCGCATCGTCGCCCAGACCGCTGAGATATTTTGCCAGATCCGGTGACAGCGCCTCAGCATCCGCCATTTCCACACCGGTGAAGGTCGCCGCGCTGAAAGCGACGACATCCGCCGGGAGCCAGCCGGTGCGTTGTTCCAGCAGATTGTACCAGCCGACGTGATACCACAGCGTCGTTCCCTGCCACAGCGCGTCGCCAATCAAAGTTACGGCGAACGGAGTGGAGAAGGTCGCCACATTTGCCCCAGCAGGGTGGTCCTGAATGGACAGCCCTTTGGTGACATGAATGGTCGTTTGCGGCAGGATATTCAATTCCGGGCGGCCAAAGATGGAAAGCCAATCCGAACCCAGGGCGCGCGGGGTGATGGCGGCTGCGCCATTCGCGCCGGGTTGCTCCACCAGCACCAGATTAGCGAATGCCTGCACCCTGGCCGTTTGCCCACCACCAAGCGGCACTTGAAGCACTTCGGTCAGCGGTACGCCGGCGATCTCGTTCTCATTGCCATAGGCGAGGAGATACGCGGCGAAATCAGGCGGGATGTAATGGCCCACCGCAACGCCGTTGCGCATGCCCAGCGACACGAAGATCCCAACCTCCTGCGGTTTTCCCCCCGGCTGCCAGGTGGCGGGGGCTGGCACCTGAGCGCTGGGATCAGCGGCGGGAGCGAGGCCGGCATAGGTCAGCGCACCACCCTGAACCAGGGGAATATTTGCCTGCGCCGCAATCAACCCGCTGGTGAGCGGTTGCAGCGTCACCGTCGCGTTCTTGCCCAGGGTGAGGCCCAACATGCCGTTCTGACACAACTGGGTGACATTCTGCTCATCCGGCAATTCCGGCATGATCGGCTTGCCCAGCAGCGCCACCCGGCCCCGCTCTTTATAAAACGTGGCGAAATCCGCGCCGATGGGATCGTTCCCGGCCAGCGCCGTGAATCCCGGATTCGGTTCCGTGAATGGGCTTGGGGTGATGGTTGCACCGGCAGAGAGCCGGTTTCTCTCGGCTGAACGCCCGATGAGAGCAACGCCTACACCAACGACAATGACGAGCAACAGCACCAGCGGCGCTACCAGATAAAAACGAGACGAACGCGACATGCAATCACGGCTCCAGCAACGAAACGACGATTCCTACATAACGATGCAGCTACTTTATAAACAGCTGATCGACTGGTACCGTTGCATGTTGTGTGCCTGATTGTCGCGTTTAGGATGAGAGTTTTCTCACAAAGCAGCGCTATTTTGCATGGCTGGATGTCGCGTTGGGCGTGGCTTTTTCGCCCAGCTTGCGCTCGGTGCCGTTGATGATGCGCTGGATGTTGTCGCGGTGCAGCACGTCGATGATGACCGCGCCGATGAGCAGCGCGACGAACGTGGCGAAATCACTCCCTATGAGATGTCCATGCGCGATCCGCTGGAAGCTCAAAAAGAGGAAGGGCAGCACCGTCGCGCCGATGATGGAACCAAGCGAAACGTAGCGCGTGATGGCGATGGGGGGGATGAAAAACACCAGATCCAGCAGCGCCACCGGCAGCGCCAGCGCCAGGGCCATGCCGCCCATCGTCGCCACGCCGCGCCCGCCCTTGAAACCGACATAGATGGGGAAGGTATGCCCGATGATCGCCGCCAGCCCTGCCACCGCTGCTATCCAGGCCGCCTGCGTGGGCGTGGTGCCGCGCCCGATGAGATGCTGCGCCAGCAGCACGGGGATCGCGCCTTTCAAGGCGTCGGCGGTCGCCACGATCAAGCCCGCTTTCCAGCCGGCGCTGCGCAGCACGTTGGTCGCGCCGGTTTTGCCGCTGCCCGTCTGCCGCACGTTCACGCCAAAGTAGGTGCCGACGATCAAACCAGACGGGATTGATCCCAGGAAATAGCCGATGGCGGCGGAGATGAGAAAACGCACGATAAGCATCACAAGTTCCTCTCCGGTGGGTTATTCCGCGTCTTCGTCGTTCTCGATGGCCTGTTCCAATTCCGCATAGCGGGAGCGTGCGGCATCAAGGGTGGTGATGCCCAGCTCTTCCATATACGCGATGATTGTTTCCAGCTTTTCCAGCTCGTCCAGGCGCGCGTATGCCGCCGCGTCCTCTTCGTCCATCTCGTCGTCGTTGAACGAGATATCTTGCTCTTCCATCGAAAGTTACTCCATCATCTGTCGTTGCGCCAGTGATTGAAATCATGTCGGGAAAACCGACTGCGTGGACTGGAATTATGGCACCACCCATTGGGTATTGGGATCGGGGGTTGACCAGCTCAATGCTTGATGCTGGCCCCAATCGACGAGCTTGGGCGCATGGGTGGCTGCATTCACGCTGATTATATACAATCCGGTGCCGGAACCGCTATGGGTTGCCAGGGCGGTATGATCGCTCCACGTACCGCCCGCGCTGACCAGAGCAAATTGCTTGCCGTCCCCGCGCCAGGGGCTTCCCGTGATGGGCAAGGCTTGCGCCGCCAGCGGCACCGGCGTGTTGGTTGTCGTGAAGGTGGCGAGCGTCACGGCGGATTTCGCCGCCAGCGTCGCCAGCGACAGTGCCCCCGGCGCGCTCACCAGCACGAACTTGCTATCCGGCGACCACCAGGCGATGCCACCCGGCGCGGCATCATGCCACGTCATCATCAGCGTGCCGTCGGTCGCATAGATGCTCCATTGCCCGTTTCCGTGAATGAGAACATGACTGCCGTCCGGCGACCAGCTATAGCCATCCAGCGGCGCGCGAAGGATCTGCCGCGCGTGGCCGTTGAGATCGGTCAGCATCAGTGACGGCTGCGCGGGATCGCCCGTCGCGTAGAGGATGGCGTTCTGATGCGGCTGCCACAGCGGTCGCGCCGGAGCACCGTCAGCCAGTTGTGTCATCACGCCGGATTGCAGCACCCGCGTCGCGCCGCCCGGAGATCCCAGCACCAGATCGCCGTTATCCCTCACCCAGGCAACCTGGCCGGCATCCGGCGCGCTGGTGGGCCACGCCTCCCCGTTGGGAGCCTGGTTTGTGATGGCGCTCGCCCCCAGCAGCTTGCGCGCGATGCCGTTGGGCTGATCGGACTGCGCGAGATACCATTGCACGCCGCTTCCGTGATGGATGCGGTAAAACAAGCGATTCCCATTGGCGTCCCACCAGGCGTCGCTGAGCGTGCTGATGGGCGAGGCGAGGGTGATGGGCAAGATGTTGCCGCCATCGATGGAGACCACCCCCTGCGCCGCCGGGGCATCCGCCACCGGATTGGGGAAAAATGGTGTCACTGTTGGATTCGGCGTGGCCCCGCTGAACCGTGCCACCACTTCATGATGATCCGGCGACCACGCGAAGCCGATGACCGTTGCGGGAGCGATCTGAAACAGCCCGCTGCCGTCCGCCTGCATGCGATAGAGCGCGCCATCGCGCACGAACGCCAGCGCGTCGCTGCCGTTCTGCCCCGGCCCGCACGCGGCGAGGATGATGGCCAGAGCGAACAACAACACGAGAAATACAGAACGGATCCGGCAGCCGGATGGTGATGTTTTATCACGTGGTGCAGATGCAGCGTGGCACGCCCGCTGGGGAATGGAATGCCCCGGCTCGGAAAAGCAACCCTGTTCGGGGTTATGAGCCGGCGTTTTGTGCGCGTGGCACACGGATCTATCTTGTCGCGACACCTGAACTCTACCTGTTGCGTATTTTCCCGTTGCTCGGTCGTGCTCGCCCGCAGCCTGGATGGGCGAATTTTTCCGAGCCGGGGACGTGTTGTCCCCGGCGATCTCGCCCGGCGGCATTACCTCCCCGCCAGCCGCGCGGGCAACGGCGTAGCGGGATCTTGCGCTGCCCGATCAGGCGGCTGCATCATGGGCAAACCAGTGGCTTCGCTGGAATGGGCTTGAACGATGCCAGCACATGCTGCATCAGGCTTTTCTGCGCGGCCAGATATCCCGCCGGGGCCGG
>JAJPKG010000281.1 GCA_021323815.1 Pseudomonadota bacterium | reverse complement strand
TGCGCTGCTCTTGGGCTTTGTGCTACGCTACGCGCAGACGTATATCTCCGCCGTCATCGGGCAGCGGATTATGTACGCGATGCGCGAGCAGATTTTCGCGCACCTGCAACGCCAATCGCTGGCGTTCTTCGATCATAATCCCGTCGGGCGCTTGATGACGCGCATCACGAATGACGTGGACGCGCTGAACGATCTCTTTACCTCCGGCGCGGTGCAGCTCATCGGCAATTTCATCACGCTGGGCGGCATCGTCATCGTCATGCTGGCGGTGAACTGGAAGCTGTCGCTGATCACCTTCGTCGTCATTCCGCCGTTGATCTGGGTGGTGTCGTTCTTCCAGAATGCGATGCGCGAAAATTTCCGCGCCGTGCGCACGCGCATCGCCCGCATCAACGCGAATCTGGCTGAGGCTATTGCGGGCATCCAGATCATCCAGATCTTCAACCGCCAAGCGCAGAGCCATCAGGCGCTGGACGCGCTGAACCGCGATTACACCAATGTGCAGAAGCGCTCGCTGTTTTACTTCTCGCTGTTCTTTCCGGTGGTGACGGTCTTTTCCAGCGTGGCGACGGCACTGGTGATCTGGGCTGGTGGTGGCAGCGTGACGCAGCACGCGCTGGATCTTGGCACGCTGGTGCTGTTCATCCAATACGTGAACCGCTTTTTCGTGCCGATTCAAGATCTGGCGGATAAATACATCGTGTTGCAAACGGCGATGGCCAGTTCGGAGCGCATCTTCGGCATTCTGGATTCGCCCATCACGGTTGAAGACGCGCCGCAAACGGTGGCGCTGCCGGAGCCGGTGCGCGGCAAGGTGGAACTGCGCGACGTGTGGTTCGCCTATAATTACCAGCCAGAGAAATCCGATGCGGAGCAAGATTGGGTGCTGCGCGGGCTGTCGTTCGTCATTCAGCCGGGCGAGAGCGTGGCGGTGGTGGGCGCGACGGGTGCGGGCAAAACGTCGCTGATCAGCTTGCTTTCGCGCTTCTACGACGTGCAGAAGGGCGCGGTGCTCATCGATGACCTCGATGTGCGCGACCTGGCCCAGCATGATCTGCGGCGGCACATCGGCGCGGTGCTGCAAGATCCGTTCATCTTTTCCGGCACCATTGCCAGCAATATCCGTTTGCATGATCAGTCCATCAGCGACGAGCGAGTGCGGCAGGCAGCAGAATATGTCAACGCGGCGCACTTCATCGAGCAGTTGCCGGGTGGCTATGAGCACGAGGTGAACGAGCGCGGGGCGGGGCTTTCCGTCGGGCAAAAGCAGTTGCTCGCCTTCGCCCGCGCCATCGCCTTCAACCCAGAGATTCTGCTGATTCTGGACGAAGCGACATCGAGCGTGGATACGGCGACGGAAGCGTTGATCCAGGACGCGCTGAACAAGCTGATGCGCGGGCGCACGTCGATCATCATCGCCCACCGGCTTTCGACGATCCGCAATGTGGACCGCATCATTGTGCTGCACAAGGGCCGCATCGTGGAAGAGGGCCGCCACGACGATCTGCTGGCAAAGCGGGGATATTATTACCGGCTGTATGAGCTGCAATACGCGGCGTAGGGGAGCCGGCAACTTCCAGCCGCCAGCCCTGCCTGTTTGGCACAGCACTCGCTTAGGAGAGTATAGATATGGTATGCTAGTATTAGCGCGACGCGCGCGAGACGTGATGGAACGAGGCCAAACATGGCGAGAGCGAAGAAAGCGGGCCGGGGCAAGATCCTATCTCCCGGCAATCTGATGAAGATTCCTGCTTCGCTGGGAACGCTGCGTAGTTTTTGGGATGCGGTGAACTGGAAGGAAGCCGAAGCCGACGTGCAACGCGACTTGCAGCGCAAGGTGGTGATCACCGGGCTGGCGAATACGGGCAAATCGACGCTGTTCAACAAGCTGCAAGGCAAATATCGCTCCATCGTCTCGTCCATTCCCGGCACCACGCAATCGCTTATCCCTGGCTTGTTTGGTCCCTTCACGCTCATTGACACCCCCGGCCATTTGCCGGATCTGCAAGAGACGGGGGCGAAAGATGCCGCCGTCATCATCATGTTGCTGGATGGCACGCAAAACTTGCGCCCGGATGACAAGAAGCTCTTCGAGCGGCTGAAAGCGCTCAACCGCCCGATGATTGTGGCGATGAACAAGGCCGATCTGGTGCGGGGCAATCCCGAACTGAAAGCGGCGAGCTTCGCTGCGCAACTGGGCGTGGATGACGTGATGCCCATCTCGGCGCTGACCGGCAGCAACATCTCCAGCGATCTCATTCCCACCATCATCGATGCCAGCCCGGAAGCGGCGCTGACCATCGGGCGCAACCTGCCGGAATTCCGGCGGAAAGCGGCGGAAAAGGTGGTGCGCAACGCCGCGCTGGTGTGTTTGGCCGCCGGGCTGGAACCAATCCCGCTGGTGGATATCCCCATCATCATCGGCGCGCAGATCCGCATGATCCTGCGGCTGGGGGCGATCTATGGCGAACCGGCCAGCGAGCAGCACGTGCGCGAGTTGCTCAGCGCCATCAGCGGCAGCCTGGCACTGCGCTATCTGGCAGAGCAGGCGGCGAAGGCGGTGCCTATCGGAGGCGATCTGGTTTCGGGGGCGATCGCGGGCGCGGGAACGTGGGCCATCGGCGCAGTGGCGCTGGAATATTACGAGAGCGGCAGAAAGCTTACCCCGGCACAGATGCGCGAGACCTTCAACCGTGTCTATCAGCGGCTGCGCGCCATGCAAAAAGCCGGCCAGACGCCGCCGGAACTGCAAGCGCCGAAACGCATGAAGATCGATGATAAATAGGGGCGATGGCATGCCTCGCCCGTCGTGCCAATCACGATACGATTTCAATGGCTTTACTGGCTCTGTTGACCTGCCTGGGCTGGCATGCTCTCACCAAATTTGCCGGTCCTGTTGCAGTGGTCTTGTTTTTGAGAGTAGGAGAAGCGATTGACTATGCGATCATTCTTGTCATCTTCTCGCATGCGTGCGCTGGCCAGCCTTACGGTGCAAACGATCCACACGCCCCTCCTATCCGTCTTGCTCGCCATTGGCTCAGTGATCTTGGGGCTGGTATGGTTGTTTCTGGATTTCTTCAGCGGCATGGCTGGCATTGACCTGTATGCCTGGCTCCCATTGATCGTGCTGCTGGTCGTGATTGCCCTGCTGGTTCCTGAGAACTGGCAGAAAACGGCGCTCGCCATTCTGATGGTATTCGCTGCTCTGGCTGTGCTCTATGCTCTCCTCTTCTTCATTGGATCGCTTGGGTGGCTGCCGAAGCCCCTCATCGCAGCCAGTGGCATCATCCTGCTCATCTTGGTCAATAGCGCCGTTTTCCTGGTTCCTCTGAGAGTCCAGCACACTGCCGACCAGAAGCCGAGCAAGGGGCAAGCGCGGCGACAGTTTTTGAGCCTGATCCCGAAAACCACGCTTGGCGTGGCCCTGGAAGGTCTGTTCGTCAAAACCTATTTCTGGGATGATCCGTCCAAACGCTGGTTGCTCAGCGATCTGTTTCCCTATCACGATGCCGGGCAAAAACTGACCCTTGCCCCTCCCCTCTCGATTCCGTTGCAGGATGCCAGTCGCCTCACAAAGGGCAGCGTCACGGAAATCCGTTCTCCACAGTCGGTCCCTGAGGTCATGCAGGCAACCAGCGATGCGCGCTCCACCTCCCGAAAGATCTCGCTCTCAGGTATCAGGCACAGCATGGGAGGGCAAGCTCTTGGGTCGAACACGCTGCATCTTGACATGACCCACCTGGACCACGTGGTCTATAACGACTCCGACCAAACGATCACCGTTGGTCCGGGTGCGACATGGAAACAAATCCAGACCATCCTTTCCCCCCACGGTCGGGCTTTGCGCGTCATGCAGGATTCCAATATCTTCTCCGTCGGCGGGTCGCTGAGCGTGAATGTCCATGGTAAAGATCCCCGCTTTGGCTCCTTGATCGAAAGCGTCACATCGTTCAAACTGGTGACGGCGGACGGGCAAGAAATCCAATGTGATCGCACCCACCACAACGACCTGTTTTCCGCTGCCATCGGCGGCTTTGGGATCATGGGGGTCATCACGGAAGCCACCTTGCTGACCACGGACAACAGCCGCTGCCGGTTTTCGCTGAGGGCAACTCCGACGCAGGGGTTACGAGAAATGCTAGAAACTTTGGGAAGCAGCCCGGCGACCCAGTTGCTCGAAGCGCACCTCTCCGTTGATAACGACCGTTTCCTCACCGAAAGCCTGATCTATCTGTACACCGAGGACCCCTCGCTGCCGCCCCTGGCAGACGACCTGCAAGGAGAGAACAGCATCTGGTTGCGCAAAGTCATCTTCCAGGCATCGAGAACCAGCAACATGGGGAAAAGCTTGCGTTGGGATTTGGAAAAGAGCCTGACGCCGTCAGTCGAATCCAAAATGGTCAGCAGAAATACAGCGATGGCGGTGCCGGTGCGGTTTCTGCAAAATCCCGATCCGCAGACGACCGATCTCCTGCAAGAATATTTCATTCCCACGGAACAGTTCGATGCCTTTCTTGACAGGTATAAGCAACTGCTCAGAAAACATGGTATCAATCTGTTAAATGTCACGATCAGGAAAGTCGTGCAAGACACCAACGCCTTGGTGTCATATGCCCGCACCAGCATGTACGGCTTTGTGGTCTATTACAAAGTGCCACGCACGCAAACGGGAATCCAGACCATCCAGGGGTTTACAAGCGAACTCGTCGAGTATCTCATCTCCATCGAGGCCAGGTACTATCTCTGTTATGGGAGCTATTATACGCCATCTCAGTTGACAGCCATGTACCCGGCAATCCCCGCATTATTTGCGCTGAAAGCGCACTATGATCCGGGGATGTTGTTTACTAACAACTGGTATGAAGCCTATCGGGGGTAGGCTTCCCAATACTGCCCTATAGCCTGTTTCGCTGCTTGTTCTATCTCTCCCAAAGCCCCATATTATATACTATATGGGTGTGGGTGAATCGATCCCCATTCGCCCCAGCCCGGAGGGGTTTGCAAATCCGAGCCAGGAGGTTTAGCTCCCGGCGGGCGCGCCGGGCGATCATTGTGCCATCGGCAACATGATCGCCCATGACGAACGGGCGATGGCATGCCATCGCCCCGACGGAATTGGCGCGCGATCATCCTCAAAAACATCATCATGTGGAGGACTCTTTTACGATGACCCAAGCGACCCCTCAGCCGCTGCGCGACGCCCGCGCCGGGCGCGATTTCCTCTGGGGCACGGCGACCGCAGCCTATCAGATCGAGGGCGCGTATAACGCGGATGGCAAGGGGCC
>JAJPKG010000334.1 GCA_021323815.1 Pseudomonadota bacterium | reverse complement strand
CGCCGCCGGTGCCGTTGGGACCACGACCCGAACAGGTGGAGCAGGCCCACACCGACTCGCTGGAATACGTGCCGCCGCTGCCGGTTTGCAGGTTCGTGCCGCCGACGCCGACCACGTTGGGATCGTCAGCGGGATTATCGACAGCCAGCGAGGTGGTGTCGCAGTCATACGCGCCGCTGTCGCCCGCTGCCGCGAAGAAGGCCTGGCCCTGCGCCGCGCCTTGCGCGAAGATGTTGTCTTCCGCCTGCAACTCGGAAGTGCCCGCTGCGGATTCGCACTCGCCCCAACTGGTGCTGGTGACTTTGGCGATGTTGTCCGTCACGATCTTGTTATAGGTGTCGTTGACGCCGGTAGTCGAGTTGGGGCCGATATAGATCTTCTGGTTCGCGCCCGGCGCGATGGCCGAGACGACTTCCATATCCAGTTCGACCTCGATGGCACCTGAGCCGGGGGTATTCGTCGCGCCATCCACCAGCACGTTGGAATATTTCGCCGAACCCAGGCTGTAATTGCTCAGATAGGTATTGATATCTGAAGCGTTATAGCCGTCGAGTTCAAAGATGGCGACCGTCTGGCCGGAACCGTTGTCGCTGCTGATCAGCGAGTTCATGTCATACGCGGTGCGCAGCTCGCTCGGCGTGTAGCCGCCGCCGGGACCGGGGAACGGCTCGTGCGCCACGCTGGGCACGGCATAGGACCGCTGAAGGCGCAGCGGGTGATATTGGCTGACGTTATCCAGTCCGGCGACGTGCAGCACGGCGGTGGCCAGCGACACGGGCACCGAGGGATCGTTCGTCGGCGCGAAAACCGTGCGCCCGCGATAATTGAAGGTTCCCAGATGAACAGCGAAGGCATTTTCCACGCTCAGCACGCTGCCGTGCGCGTCGATAATCTGCCGATTGGGGGCGATGGAATCCACCGTCAGCCCCTGGCTGCGCAGGAACGCCACAACGCTGTTCACGGTGGCCGCCGTCGGGCTGAACCGCGCCGCAAACTGCTCAGGCGTCAGATAATGATGATACAAACTCGATGACCGGTCGTTCTGCGCGGCGATCAGCTTGCGCAGCCCATCGGGATCTCGCAGATTGAGCGAGACCGAGATGTTCATCTGGCGGTTGACGGAATAGGTGGCGAGGGAGTGCTTGCCCTTGAGGGCAGGGATGAGATGACCGGGGAGAATGTAACGACCGGACTTCCCGGCAGTGGTGGGGCCATGCGCTGATGCCATGAGGGGCCGCAAGACCAGTGCGCTGGTCAGCACCAGCAGGGCGATAATCCCTGCGCTTCCCCATTTCCAGATCGCTGTACGAGACATGACGCTCCTTTCGACGGCATCCATCACAAACAACGGCGTTTGAAACGATGCCCGGCAATGACTGGTTGCCCGCCGGTCACCTTTGACCGGGCGGAGTCGTTCAACTGCGAGCACGGATCTGTATCATCTTGTTCTCTTCCGACGCCAATGTGTTCCGGCGGCGTTCCTCAAAAGACACGAACGCCCTTTCCCTCGTAGCGGCTTCGTGCCGCAGCGCTCTGGAAGATGAGAAGGTGATGAGAATTAGTATACTGATAGACTGGTGTTTGTCAAGAGGTTCACGGGACATTACAAAAAGCCGGAAGGAAATTCGTTTGTTGCAAAACGCCCTGCCAACTGACTCAGCATTCATAGGCTAGAGAATGACATGGTGATATGGCCTATGCTCGATCTTATTAATTTCATAGACTATGCAACCCCAGAAACAAGGCGATCAGAGGTTCGCCAGGCGCTGCGCGATCTCGCGTGCTTCCCTCACCATGCGCCAGACGAGGTCGCGCGCTGGAGGAACATCGTGGATCAGCCCCACCACCTGCCCAGCCCAGACGAAGCCGTGTTCCAGGTCGCCTTCCAGCGCAGCACGGATGTTGTTCGCGCCAGCGATCAAGGGCAGCAGTTCCGGCAGCGCAGTTTCGCGGTCCGCCCCGCGCGCCTGCAAATCGGCTTCGAGGGCGAGGATTTTTTCGGCGAAGGGCGAGCGCAGCACCCGCGCCGGGCGACCGATGACGCGCTCGATGATCACCGTGTCAGTCTCATTCGCCTTGACCAGCGCCTCTTTATACGCCGGGTGCGCGTTGCTTTCCTGCACGGCCACAAAGCGCGTCCCCAACTCTACCCCCGCCGCGCCCAGCGCCAGCGCCGCCGCCAGCCCGCGCCCGTCTGCGATGCCCCCGCTGGCCAGCACGGGAATCTGCACCGTCTCCAGGATGCGCGGCACCAACACCAGCGTCCCGATGTCGTCACGCCCCAGATGCCCGCCACCTTCCATTCCGACGGCAATGACGGCAGCCGCGCCGAGATCCTGCGCCTTTTGCGCCGCCCGCGCGCCGGCCACCAGCACCAGCATCTTCGTCCCCTGGTTCGCCGCCTGAATGCGTCGCATCAGGGCTTCGGGATTGCCCCCGGTGATGGTCATAACCGGCACGCGTTCCTCAAGCGCAACTTCCAGAAACGCATCCAGCGGTTTGACGCCGATGGGGAAATTGACGCCGAAAGGGCGCTCCGTCGCGCCGCGCACCTCAGCAATGGCCGAGCGCAGATCCTCCGGCGTGGCGAAACAGGCGACACCCAGTTGCCCCAGCCCGCCCGCTGCCGACACCGCCGCCGCCAACGGTGCCAGCGACAGATGCGCCAGCCCGCCCTGCACAATGGGATAGTCGATGCCCAAGAGTTCGGTGAGGCGCGTTTTCATGGGGGCGGGGGCCTGGCTCATGATTCGATCTCCTGATGCTGCAATCAATCGGGGTGTTTCCCGGCTTCATCATATCATGCCAGCCCATGCTCGCGGGCATAGATGGCGGCCTGGGTGCAGCCGCGCAGGCCCAGTTTGTCGAGGCTGTTCGAGACCTGATTTTTCACCCTACCCTCGGTGATAAACAGCTTTTCGCTGATCTCGCGGTTATTCGCGCCATGTGCCAGCTCGCGCAGGATCTCCCGCTCGCGCTCGGTCAGCTCG
>JAJPKG010000216.1 GCA_021323815.1 Pseudomonadota bacterium | reverse complement strand
CTCCGGCGTGAAATGCAGGCCGGCGGTCGGCGCGGCGGCTGAGCCTTCCACGTGACTATACACCGTCTGATACCGTTCGGGATCCTCCAGCTTGGCGTGGATGTAGGGCGGCAGCGGCATCTCGCCGATCTGGTGCAGGCGCTTCTCCACCGCGCCGGGATCGGCCTCGCCATCCGCCAGGAAGCGGGCCAGCCGCCCGCCCGCCGGTGTGGACTCCATGATCTCCGCAGAAAGGTTCGCCGGCAACTGGATCACGTGGCCGGGACGCACGCGCTTGCCAGGCTTCACCAGCACCTCCCACACCGTCGGACCAAATTCCGGGCGCAGCGCCAACAGCAAGATCTCCACCGCACCGCCGGTGTCAGCCTTGTGCCCGTGCAGCCGAGCCGGAATCACGCGGCTCTCGTTGGCCACCAGCAGATCGCCCGCTTGCAGAAACGCGCCGATCTCGCGGAACACGCTGTGCGTGATTTGCCCCGTCGCGCGGTCCAGCACCAGCAGGCGCGAGCTGTCGCGTGGCTCCGCCGGGGTCTGGGCGATCAATTCCGGCGGCAGGTGATAGTCATAGGCGTTGATGTCATACGGCTCCGGCGTGGCGCGCTCACCCGCCACGTCCCCCGGCTGCTGAATAACATCATGCTCGCTCATGTGTGGTCACACGCCCTCGTTGCGGCTGCGGAAGGGCAGCGCGATGAGGTTCACGATGATGGTCAGCAGCAGGCTGGCAAGAATGCTCGCCAGCAACGGAATTTCGACGTTGCCGATGGTCACGGTGCCGGGGAAATTCCCCAACGCCTGGGTGATTTGCGGCGCGAAGATCGCGCCCAGGATGATGACCGCGACGAAAATAGCCAGGCTGATGACCAGACGGAAGAACGAACCGATGAGTCCCATTGTGAAACGCCCCCTTGCTTTGTGCCGGGATGAATGATGATCACGCCGAGAGCATATCACACCGATCCGGCATATTGCAAACCGAGCGAGGGACGGGGGCGCGACATGCCGCGCCCCGCTCTGCCCTCAATCCCCAACCAACCTCCACAACCACATCCTCACCAACCAGCCACAACCATGCCAACCACATCCACCACCCAACAACCCCACGCATCCACACTTCAGCCGTGCCAGCGGCTGATATCGCGCTTGTGAGGCGACCACGCCTCCTAGATCCCCTGCCTGCTGGCGGGATGCTTCCCCAGTTGCCTCCGCCACTCATCCACATAACCGCACCAGGCATCCCCGCGCAACCACGCAGACGCTCCAGGCGGTCGCAGCACCACACAGGCGCGATATCAATCGCCGGCCCCGGCGCGCTTCCGGCCAGCAGTGCCGCTCGGCGCACCGGGCTGTTTTTGCTCCTCCTTCGCGGGCGAAACATCCTGTTTGCCCGCTAGAACCAGGCTAGTAGATATACGTCACGCCAGCGTCTTCGTAGACGTAACGATAATTCACGCGGCCATATCCCGCGCCACGCCAGGAATTGTTCATCTCCGAGATCAAGATCCACCCGTTGCCCAGGACGGCCACGACCTCGCCATAATGACCGCCCGCGCTGGCACCCTGCTCGCCGGGCGCAAAGACCACCACCGCGCCGGGAATGGGCCGGCTGTGGCGCGTCCCTTGCAGGATGTTGGGATTGCCCGGATGCAGCACTTCCGGCCACCAGTTGCACCAGCCGAAGCCGGAGCGCGCAACGTAATGGCTGGGATTCACCCAATAGACCCCGGCATAGCAGCCGGGCGGAATTTTCCACATGTAGATGGGTCCGGTGGCGTACACGTCCGAGTGGCATGGCTCGCCCGCCCAATCGGTGCCGGGGGCGGATTCCATCTGCGGCGTAATCATCCCTGTGTTCGGCATCTGCGTCGCATGCGGCGTGACGGTTGAGGTGATCACGCGTGGGCAGACGACGAGCGACTGCCCAGCCTGAAGCTGATCAGGGTTCGCCAGGTGATTCGTTTCAGCAAGCGCCTCGCTTGTGGTGCCAACGCGCCGGGCGATGAGGGAGAGATAATCGCCGGATGATGCGGTTACGGTGCCGCAGCCTTGGGGCGTGTTGATGCCGTTCAACGTCGCCGCCTGTGCAGGTGCCACAGCCAAAACCAGCGCGCTGAGAACCGCCGCCACGACAACCGGCCCCTGGATGAGGCCGCGCAGCAGCGCCTGGTGACGGGCGCTCCGTCTACAATAACTCACGATGACTGACCTCCTAAAGCAAACACACTGCGACGTTCTTGCCGCATGTTGTTGTCAAATTCGGACCAACACGCTGTTCCTCGCGCGTTTTTCATGGTCCCTCACGCCTGCATTTGCCTGGATTTGTCGGTACAGAGCTTGACGTATGTTGAACAGGCGTGCCAGGAATGCTCTGCACAGGGAAAATCTATAAACACGTCCGAGGGGATGCTGTCAAGAAATAAGGCGATATTACACAATAATTAGCCAATTTATCCTATTGAATCGGCAGTTCTAAGGCCGTCTAACATGTGGCACAGAACATGCCCCCTGCCACACCCCGTTAACTCTAGATTCCGAGCCGATTCATAGCAACCTCCGGGAGATAAAACGATATCGAGCAATATAGCTGGAAACATAGATATGGTCGAGTCCATCTTGGATTTTATTCATGCTGCCAGCGTGGTTCTTTGCGGGAATGCGCAAAGCAATGGGAACGATGAAATCCCTTGCCCCTAATATCATAAATTTATACTGCTCGACCATATGCGGAAACTCCTCTGATAGCGCAAACGCAGGAGCCGTCGCGCGCACCGGAAATCGCCGCGAGAATGACGAAATTGCATATACATCTTCATCTTTGATGCTGATACATTTATCAGGTGGGAATAGCCGCGAAAGATCTGACGCCATGAGAGATTTCACCGCTGTTGTATATGCACTATCCTACATTAATATCAGTGAGAAAAGAATCAACGCTAAAATGGCTGGACATTGATCAAGCCGCATGTCTCTCTAAAGCACACCTGTTTTCCTTTTCTTCGCCTGTTGACACCATCATCCCTCAGCGCGTACAGTGCAAGGAAGCGCGCGACGGCAACGCGATTTGCCTGTCGCGTTTGTCATCAGGATGTGGATCTGGAAAGAGGGGATTTCGCGTGGCATTTCAAGGATATATCCGCTTCCCCACCATTCACGGGGATGCGATTGTGTTTACCGCCGAGGATGATCTTTGGCGCGTCGCGGCCAACGGTGGGCGGGCGGAGCGGCTAACCGCCGGCGTGGCAGCCGCCACCCATGCGCGCTTCTCGCCGGATGGGCAGCGCATCGCCTTCATCGCGGCCAGCGAGGGCGGCGACGAGGTCTATGTGATGGATGCCGAGGGCGGTCCCGCCGAACGGCTGACCTTTCACGGCGGCATGAATCAGGTTGTGGGCTGGCGTCCTGACGGCTCGCAGATCCTCTATTCGACCTCGGCGCGGCAGCCCTCGGCGCGCTGGCGCGTGCTCTTTGGCGTCGCGCCAAGCGGCGGCGAACCGGTGCAACTGCCCTATGGCATCGCCAACGCCATCGCCTTCGGCGCAAACGGCGCGCTGGCACTGGGACGCAACATCGGCGAACCCGCCCACTGGAAGCGCTATCGCGGTGGCACCACCGGCCAGTTGTGGATGGATACCACCGGTTCCGGCACCTTCACCCCGTTCCTGAATTTGCGCGGAAACCTGGCCGCGCCGTGCTGGGTGGGCGATCGCCTCTACTTTATATCTGATCATGAAGGCATCGGTGACGTGTGGTCAGCCACCGCCACCGGCGAGGATCTGCGCCGCCACACGCGCCAGCGGGAATTTTATGCGCGCGGCCTCACGACCGATGGGCAGCGGCTCGTCTTCCACGCGGGGGGCGATCTCTTTGTGCTGGACCCGGTGAGCGACAGCGTGACGCGCCTCGATGTGACCCTGCCCGGCTCGCAGACGCAGCGGGCGCGCAAATTCGTCCCCGCCGCCTACTATTTAGATAACGCGTCGCTCAGCCCGGATGGCAAATCCGTCGCGCTGACCACGCGTGGCAAAGCCTTCACCATGAAGAACTTCGACGGCGCGGTGATCCAGCACGGCGCGCCGGACGGCGTGCGCTATCGGTTCGCCGCGTGGCTCGCAGATGGCGAGCGCATCGTTGCTGCTCGCGATGACGGCACCGAGCAGCGTCTGGCGGTCTTCAGCGCCGATGGCACCGTGCCGGAAAAGATCCTGGCGGATCTCGACATCGGCCATGTGCGCGAGCTGGTCGCAGCCCCCGTGGGCGAGCAGGTGCTCATCGCCAACCATCGCAACGAGATCATGCTGGTGGACACAGCGGCGGAAACCCTGCGCGTGCTGGACCGCAGCGAGTTTGGGCGCGGTGAAGACATGATCACCATGCAGGGCATCGCCTGGTCGCCGGATGCCGCGTGGGTGGCCTATGCCTTCGCCATCAATCCCCAGCAGACGGCCATCAAGCTGTGCCGTGTGGAGACGGGTGAGACCTATCAGGTGACAGACCCGGTGCGCCGCGACAGCAGACCCGCGTTTGATCCCGCCGGGCGCTACCTCTATTTCATCAGCGCCCGCGTCTTCGATCCGGTGCAGGACATGCTGCATTTCGACTTCAGCTTCCCGCGTGGCATGAAGCCCTATCTCATCACCCTGCGCGCCGATCTCCCTTCGCCCTTCGTTCCCGGAGTGCGCGCCGAGGAGAAGAAAGACGAGCCGCCGGACAATGGCGACAACACTGATGACGCCGCGAGCGATGGAGAAAAAGCTCAGGATGCCGCGCCGAAGCCGGTGCAGATCGATCTGGACGGCATCACTGACCGCATCGTCGCCTTTCCTGTTGCCGAGGGACGCTATGACAAAATCCAGGGAACAAAGGATGGGGTGTTGTTCTCGCAGCACGGCATCAGCGGCACGCGCGCGGCGGAATGGCTCAGCACGGTTCCCGCCGCGAACCAGGCGGTGGATTACTATAACTTCGAGACGTTCAAGCAAGAGCGCGTCATCGACAGCGTGAGCGATTTCAGTGTCACCGCCGACGGCAAGACGTTGCTCTATCGCGCCGGCGAGCGGCTGCGTGTGGTGAAGGCCGGCGAGAAGCCGCCGCAGGGTGACAAAGCAGGCCGCGAGACCGGCTGGCTTGATCTCAGCCGCGTCAAGGTCTCGGTGACGCCCGCTGCCGAGTGGCGGCAGATGTATGACGAAGCGTGGCGCTTGCAGCGCGAACAGTTCTGGGTGGCGGATATGGGCGGCATTGACTGGCGCGCCATCCATGACCGCTATGCGCCCTTGCTGGATCGCGTGACGACGCGCGGCGAGCTGTCTGATCTCATCAAAGAGATGCAGGGCGAGCTAGGCACATCGCACGCCTATGAGATCGGCGGCGAATATCGCCCGCATCCCGTCTATCGCCAGGGCTACCTGGGGGTGGATTGGCGCTACGATCCGGAGACCGATTCCTATATCATCGCGCGCATCGTGCGGGGCGATCCATGGGAAAGGGACGCGACCTCGCCGCTGCTGGCCCCCGGCGTGAATGTGAGAGTGGGCGACGCGGTGGTGGCGATCAACGGTCAGGCGGTGAGCAAAGAGCGCGGGCCGCAGCAATTGCTGGTGAACCAGGCCGGGCAAGAGGTGCAGTTAGTGATTCGTCCTGCCGGGGATGGTGAACTGCGCGCCGTCACCGTGCGGGCGCTCGGCAGCGAATATGATGCTCGCTATCGCGATTGGGTGGAAGGCAACCGCCGTCAGGTGCATGAAGCGACGGGGGGACGCGTCGGCTATCTGCACATCCCCGACATGGGCGCGGACGGCTTCGCGGAGTTTCACCGCTACTATCTGGCGGAATATGACCGCGACGCGCTGATCGTGGATGTGCGCTGGAACGGAGGCGGCATGGTTTCCAGTCTGCTGCTGGAAAAGCTGGCGCGCCCGCGCATCGGTTATGACTTCCAGCGCTGGGGGCCGGCGGGACCCTATTTCGCGGAATCGCCACGCGGGCCGCTGGTGGCGCTGACCGACGAGCATGCGGGATCAGACGGCGACATCTTCAGCCACGCCTTCAAGATGTTGAACCTGGGGCCGCTGATTGGCAAGCGCACGTGGGGCGGCGTCATCGGCATCGATCCCTACATCCCGCTGGTCGATGGCACCTTCACCACACAACCGGAATTCAGCTTCTGGTTCAAGGATGTGGGCTGGGGCGTGGAAAATTACGGCACAGACCCCACCATTGAGGTAGACTACGCGCCGCAAGACTACATGCGGGGGATCGATCCGCAGTTGGAGCGCGGCATCGCCGAAGCGCTGCGGCTGCTGGAAGAACGCCCGCCCGCCACGCCGGAGCCAGGCGAGCGCCCGCGCCTGGGATATGCGCCAGGGGAATGAACGCTGGGGGGGTAAACCCCCCGGCTCGGAACAGAAACCCCTTTGGGCTGCCATCCCCTCCAGCAACAGGCGCTTGCCCTGCCACCCACCGGGCGTCTTTTCCAAGCCGGGGAATGCTATTCCCCGGCGGGCGGGCACACCCCGCGCTCCTCTATCCTAAGCGCCGTAATACACGAAGCTGGCCCAATAGAAGGGATGCGCGAAGGGCTTGTCTTCGGGCAGAGCGAAATCGGCCAGGGTCAGGTCGGGGTCGCGCGCGATGTCGGTACCATAGTCGCGCGAGAGTTCGGCCTGCGACAGGTTGCGCAGCCAGCGCTGGGCATTGCGCAACGCCTGGGCCGGCTTTTGATCCTGGCTCAGATGCAGTTCCGCGAACCGGCGCATCAGCAGCAGTGTCGCCAGATCGCTCGCCGGCCAGAGGCACGCCGCCACACCGCCCGCGCCGCCCACCAGCATCGCCGCCGCCATGTTGATGCTCTCTTCCGGCGCATTGGCCGCCGTCATGGCGGATTGCCCCGCGCTCAGCACCAGCAGCCGCACACCGCGCAGCCGCACCTGGCCCGCCAGCACGTCCACCACCCGCAGCGCGCTGCCCTCAGCCAATTCCAGATATGACTCGACGGGCCGCTCAGGATAATACGCGCTGGCACATGCGAGGTGGACGTAGGCGCGATCTTGCAGCGCTTTCGTCACCGCCTCGGCGTTGGCCTTGCGGCGGATCAATAACGTGCAGGATTGCCCGACGCGGTTTGCCACCTGCGCGACAGCCTCTGCCTCGTGCTCAGCCCATTCCAGTGCCACGCTGGCCGGCTGGGGATTGCCCACCGCCGCCACGCCGGAACGCAGCACCACCGCCGATGCCGCCCGCGCCAGGCCCAGCCGCTGCGCCGAGGGCGCGACCGTCACATCGAAAGCATCCAAGAAAAGCGCGTCGTCACGGGTGGCTGGCTCGTCGGTCTCTTCGTCGCGCACCGGTGCTGCCGTGCCGATGGGCGCGGCGTGCAGCGGCAACATCCCCAGCCGCCCGCTGGGAACGAGGGCCACGCTGCTGATGCCCAGCTTATGCAGCCGCTCGGCCAGCGCCGTCATCAGCGTCGCACCCAGCGTCGCCAGCCAGCCATCCAACACGTTTGGGCGCGGCAGGTTGCCCAGTTGCGTCTTCACCACGTTCTCTTCGTCGTCGCTGCGCGGGGCCAGCTTCTCCACCACTTCCGTCGTCAGATCCGGCGCGAAGAGGATGTGGTCCTCTTTCGGCTCAGCCGCGCCGCCGGGAACAATCAGCGCCAGCGTGCCTTGCGCCGTCGCCGCCAGATAAACCAATGCCTGGCCCTTGCCGCCCGCTGCCCCAGCAATCTGCTTATAGGTGATGGGCGGGTGCAGGAAGTCTGCCCGCACCTTGCGCATCGTCGCGATCGCGGCATCCAGCGCGGTTTGTGCCTGGCGCAGCGCATAGGTGGGATCTTCCAGCGAGCGCTGAGCCTGATCAATTGCCGCTTGCAACTGCGCCTGGGCGCGCTCAAAGGCCAGGCGTTCCGGCGTGCCCGCCGTCAGCAGCGCCAGCCGGTCGCGTTCCAGCATCTCATCCAGCGCGCGAGCGCGGCCTTGTTCCAGGCGTTGCGCCGCGTCGCGGGGACGATTCATCTTCAGCAGGCAGAAAGCGTCATGCGCCACCATCTCGCTGTGCTCGCGCAGGCGCGGCGCGGGACCGGCATGACCAATCCCCAGCACATAGAGCGTTTCCGAGGCGGCCAGCGCGCTGGCAAACATCTCATGTGCCTCAGACCAGCGGCCCATCTCAAAGAGCAGCAGCGCCAGATTGCGCGCCGTGCGCCGGTGCTCGTTGGGGAAGGCATCGCGGTTGCGGATGCGCAGGGCGTCTTGATAGCATTCAATCGCTTTTTTCAGATTCTCTTCGCGGTCGCCGTTGACGCGCTCGCGATAGGCGTTGCCCAGGTTGTTGCGCGTGTCGGCCCACTCCAGCGGCGACCGCTCGCGGGTCTGCACCAGCGCCGATTGATTGTAATAATCAATCGCCCGCTCGATGTTTTCCGCCTTGTTGCCAAACAACCGCTCGAAATACGCCACGCCCAGGTTATGGCAGATCAAAGCCCACTGGTCGGGCGCGTTTTCGCGGGTGAAATAGGTCAGCGCCGCCTCGAAGCCGGTGATGGCCTGCTCGATGTTGCCCATGCGTGTGCCGCTGACGCGCTGGCCATAGGCATTGCCCAGGCTGAGTTGATCGGTGGCCCACTCGAAGGGTGTCTTTTCCTTGCTGCGCACCGTCAGCGCCGCCTCGAAAGCCGCGATGGCGCGGTCCAGGTTGTCGCCGCGATTGCCTGCTCCACGCAGATAATACGCGCTGCCCAGCGCCTCTTGCGTTGCTGCCCATTCCTGTGGCGACGCCTCGCGGGTGCGCACTTCCAGTGCCGCTTGCAGTGCCTCGATCCCTTGCTCGACGTTGGTGGCGTAATCGCCCAGTTCGCGCGCCAGGAAGGCCAAGCCCAGGTAATGCTGTGCCAGCGCCCAATCGCCGGGATATTCCAGCTTGGTGAAGATCTGCAACGACGCATCCAGCGCCTCAATGGCGCGTTCCACGTTCTGCGCGTGGTCGCCCGATTGCAGGCGCGGCAAGATCAATCCCAATTCGCGCTGCAACGCCGCCCAGAGCAGATCGTCCTGCTCGCGCGAAGCCAGGTGGCTCGCCTCTTCCACCAGCGCCACGCGCTCTTCCAGGTTATACGTCGCTTCCGGCGCTTCCAGCCGCGCGAGGATGGCATCTAGGTCGGCGGCGGGGGCTTCGTGGGGCCAGGGCATGCGCTCAAAAGCGAAATCGATGCCCGCGCGCTGCGCGACTTCCAGCGTTTGCAGATAGCGCGCCAGCACCTGCGATGCCGCCGGACCAACCTTTTCCGCCACGCGGCTGACGTTCGCTCGCAACAGCATCAGCGCCGTGTTGGTCAGCAATTCGGGGTGCTGCTCCACCACCGCCCGCGAAGCATCCCAGCTCTCGGCGTTGACATATTCTTCCAGCGCGCGGGCGACTTCTTCGGGGTCCACCGGCGCGCCGGGCGCACGTGGTGGCGCGGCGGGACGCGAATTGGGCCGCGCGCCGGTGGCGGGTCCGTAGATCTGGCGCACGCCGGCCCCGGCCAGCCGCTCACGGTCCGCGGGACTTAAGCGCGGCAACTCCGCCGGTTGCGGGGACGGCGGGGGGGATGCCTGGCGCAGCCGCGTCGTCGGCGCGTTCGCGTCCGGCTGCCTGCCGATATGGAGGATCTCAACCTCGTCAGGTGAGGGTAACATCGGGGGAGCCGCTGGCGGAGGGGGCGGGGATTCTTTGCGGCGGCGAAAACGGCGAAACATAGATTCGAGACGGCCTCCTTCAGCCAGGGCAAGGTGTGCAACGCCGCACCTGGGCGTTCGGCCCTTATTGTATCATGACACGCCAGCCCTGACGAGTAGGAAAGGCGGATGGTCCGGTGTGCGCGCAATCTCCGCCTCACGCAAGCCTGCGCTGATGCTGGGCGAACGCTTTGTGGGGCGGCGCTTCTTTCCTTGACAGGGGGAACAAAACCCGCCATAGTTTAAAGAATGCAGCGTGCCATAGCGTGATGTGAAAGAACGGATGTGTGATGTTTGTTGCTGACCCCAGCATTCCCTTGCTGTTTGCACCCACACCGTGGAACGTTGCCGGCCAAGCGCTGGTGATCGTGGGCCATCTGAGCCGGCGGGCCGCTCGCGCGCTGGCGGGGCATCCGCGGGGATTCGCTGCGCCGCCGTTGCTGGGCAGCGTGGCCGTGCTGGGCTTGATCAGCTATACCGACACGCCCGTTGGACCCTATCACGAACTGGCTTTCACCCCAGGTGTGCTCTGGCGCGATATCCCCGCCGCACTCGTCAGCCATATGCTGGTGGATAGCGCGCGTTCAAAGATGGCAGGGCGCGCCCTGTGGGGGCTGCCCAAAGAACTGGCGCGTTTCATCTAGCAAGAGGGGCACATCACCGTTGCGACACTCTCAGACGACGTGCTGCTCGATGCCGTCTGGCAGGCGCGGGGCGATTGGCCGCGCCTCGCCTTTCCCCCGTTGCCGGCGATGACCCTGCGCGGCCCGCGCCGCCAGTTTTTCACCGTCAGCGGGTGGGCTGGCGGCGTGCAGCGTGCGCGGGTGCGCCTCACCCTGCCGCCCGACAGCCCCTTCGCGCCGCTGGCCGCCCTCACGCGTGGCCCACACCTGGCACTCTATCTCCATCGTTTTCGCCTGCACATCGGCGACGCCTTCGACCTGATGTGAACGCGTGGGCGAGGCATGCCTTGCCCCGGCGGAAATGAGGCAACAGAATGGGCAAGGACACGATTCATCGCGCTACATGCCTTGACAAGTTCATAGCAGCAATGATAGGCTTGGAGTGAACAACGACGTTATCGGCGGTGAAAGCGCACCGCATGCATATGACACGCGCATGAAATCATCCCAGCCATCATGGCGAAAGGGGAATTGTACCATGCCAACCCGCATCATTCTGGCGGAGGATGAGACCATCATCCGCATGGATCTGAAAGAAGAACTGAGCCGCCAGGGCTATCTGGTGGTGGGCGATGTCGGCGACGGGCAGAGCGCCGTGAATCTGGCGCGCGAGGTGCGCCCGGATCTGGTGATTATGGATATCGACATGCCCGAAATGGACGGCCTCAGCGCCAGTGAGATCCTCACGCGCGAAAAAATCGCCCCCGTGCTGCTGCTGACGGCATATAACAATCCCGAACTGATCGAGCGGGCAAAAAATGCGGGCGTGCTGCACTATCTGGTGAAGCCCTGGAACCAGAGCGCGCTGCGTCCGGCCATCGAGGTCGCCCTGGCGCGCTTCGCGGAGTTCCGCGAATTGGAAGACCGCGTCACCACGCTGGAAGAGCAACTTGCCACGCGCAAGGTGGTCGAACGCGCCAAAGGCGTGCTGATGCAAAAACAGGGTCTCAGCGAACAAGAGGCGTTCCGCAAGATTCAGCGCGCCAGCATGAACGCGCGCAAGTCCATGCGCGAGGTCGCCGAGGCGATCTTGCTGGCGGATGAGTTGCAGGCATGAGCGAGGGCACATCCCAACCCAACGAAACGCGGCTGGTGGTGGGCGTGCGCTTTCGCCCCGCCGGTCGCATCTATTATTATGACGCGCGCAAGTTTCCCGATCTGAAGACCGGGCGCTATGTCATCGTCGAGACGGCACGCGGCAAAGAGGCGGGGCGCGTGGTCATTGCGCCGAAACAGGTCGCTTTTGCCGAACTGGGCGAGGATCTCAAACCCGTTGAGCGCCTCGCCGAGGAGGATGACTTACGCGCGCTCCTCGCTTTCAAGGCGAAGGAGCGCGACGCCCTGCGCACCTGCCAGGAAAAGGTGCAACAACGCCAGCTCGCCATGAAGCTGGTGGAAGCTGAATATACCTATGACGGCTCGCGCCTGACGTTTTATTTTGTGGCGGAAGATCGGGTGGATTTTCGCGCTCTGGTGCGGGATCTCGCCGCTGCCTTTCGCACGCGCATCGAGTTGCGCCAGATCGGCGCGCGGGATCACGCCAAGACTCTGGGCGGTGTCGGCCCATGCGGCAAAACGCTGTGCTGCTCATCGTGGCTGACGGAATTCGGCGCGGTTTCCATCAAGATGGCCAAAGAGCAGTCATTGCCTTTAAATCCCAGCAAGATCTCCGGCGTCTGCGGGCGTTTGATGTGCTGCCTCTCCTATGAAAACGACCAATATATCGAAGCCAAAAAGCATATGCCCGCGCTGGGCGAAGCCATCCTCACGCCCGACGGCCCCGGCAAAATCATCGGCCAAAACGTGCCGCGCACCTCAGTGGATGTGCTGCTGGAAAGCGGCGTCACCATCACCGTCCCCGTCACCAAACTCAGCCGCCCCGACGGCTCGCCTTTACCCTATTCACACGGCGGCTGTTCCGCCAGCGGCGGCGCGTGTGGATGCAGCACCAAAACAGGAAAATAAATCACCATCACACTTTGCCCGTTAACGACGTATGATCTCTTGAACGGCACGATTGCCGCCACTTCACAGAAGATGATGCGAGATGAGATATGCTGCCAAATCGTGCTGTTCGGCGCGTTGTTGTTGCCTCGCGAACACACCACTGCTT
>JAJPKG010000208.1 GCA_021323815.1 Pseudomonadota bacterium | reverse complement strand
GCGCCAGCCAAAGGCGTACCCCGTCTATGACGAGACGTATAAACAACACCTGGCCGTCATTCGCGATTACCTGGCTGAGCATCTGCCGAACCTGCATCTGGTGGGGCGCAACGGCATGCACCATTACAACAACCAGGATCACTCGATGATGACGGCGTTGCTTGCCGCACGCAATATCGCCCTGGGAACGCAGTACGATCCCTGGAAAGTCAACACCGAAGCGGAATATCACGAAGAGGCGCGCTTCGAGGACGAAGATCGCTCCGGTCGCCTGATGCCCAGGCGTGTCGTCTCACCAGCGGCGTAGATCTTTCCTCTCATCTTGCCATGCGGCGAAACTTATGCTATCCTGTTTGCGAGGCGTTTGCATTCTGTGAAAACCAAGCAGCATGCAAATGCCCAACACAAATCCACTGGAAAGGTCGTCCTTGATGCCTCTGGCCGCCTCTGCTATCGCGCGTGTGGTGGACGCCCACTAACACCGCTGCCGGTTCATTCTCACGCCGGGCCATTGCCCGCGCCCCGTCATGCCGCTCTGCGTGACGGATAAGCATGCTGTGTCATGCCTTTTTCCTGAACTGGTCTGTTGTGTTCGTGGTTTGAGGCCGACGACCTTCCCCCGTATCTCCCCTCTCTGACCGTCCGCGCACGCGCGTCTCACCCCTCTTTCGCGCATGATCATCTCATCCATTGGCGTGCCCAATGGCGGTCATGCCGCGCACCGGTGTTGTTTTGCCCCGCAAAGGGCGCGTGTGTGGAGCGTTTCCACCTGGAAAGCGACGGTCCTATGAGTAGCCAGCCAACGAAACTTGTGGTTCTTGCGACTGATGTTCGTCAGTTGTCCCTGCCTGCTGTGCAGGCTGAGATGAGAATGAGGACCACACTTGGCTCGATCCTATCGCCAATCATCTTCACGCTTCGACGACGCCGATAGCGATGAAAGCATGCCCATACCGCGTAAGCAGCGGCGCAATCCGGCGGATGGCGTGTTTCGCTGCACGCATTGCCGCCAACTGGTGTTTCCGCTGCCGCAGGGGGGCAAGCACCGCAATCATTGCCCGCTGTGCCTGCACTCGCGCCACGTGGATGTGCAGACCGGCGACCGCATGAGCACGTGCTGCGCGTCGATGGCTCCCGTCGCCGCCTTTCAACGAGCGGATGGCGAGCATGTCATCATCCATCGCTGCCTGGGGTGCGGCTTCGAGCGCTTCAATCGCATCGCGGCGGACGATGATTTCGCGCTGGTGCTGGCGCTGCCGGTTGCCCTGCCGCGCACCAGCCGCCAGATGAAGCGCGCCGTGCTGTTGGAATCAGCGGAAACGACCAGCGTCGCTGAAGATCTGGCGGCGGAATAAATGATCTGGGGGCAGCATTATCACATGCTGCCCCCCTCGCGTTATTTCGGTGTGGGGAGTTGCCCGATCCGATTGCCGGCGGATTCCGTGAACCACAGGCTGGCATCCGGGCCGCTGGTGATCTCCTGCGGATGGCAAGGGGAACTGCTGGTGCAGGCGGCGGCAAGGGCGAATTCCTGGATGTGTCCGGTGGGCGTGATGCGCCCGATGGCATTCCCTTGTGTCTCTGTGAACCAGAGATTGCCATCCGGTCCGCTGGTGATAGCTGCCGGGCCGCACGCCAGCGGACTAGCGCATGTCGTCGGCAGGGGAAACTCTTGCACGTGGCCGTCGGTTGTGATGCGCCCAATGCGGTTGCCGGAAGATTCGGTGAACCACAGTGCGCCGTCCGGGCCGGCTGCGATCCCAACCGGGCTGCAATAACCGGCGCAATCAGACGGCAGCGGAAATTCCTGAAAGTGTCCGCTGGGTGTCAGGCGGTCGATCCGGTCGCCCACAGATTCGGTGAACCAGAGATTCCCGTCCGGGCCGCTCACAATCGCGTTCAGGCCGCAGGTATCCTCAGCGTAGCCGCAATAGGTGGGCAAGGGAAATTCCTGGATGTGCCCGGTGGGTGTGATGCGCCCAATCTGATCGCCCAATGCCTCAGTGAACCAGAGTGCACCATCCGGGCCGCGCGTGATGCCAAGTGGATGGCATCCGCTCTGATCCGGATTGGCAGCGTGTTGCAGCGTCGCTCTGGTGCGCAACGAAACGACCAAACCGGTATCTGATTTCGGGCAGGTGGTGGGCAACGGAAACTCTTGAATCTGCCCAGACGGCGTGATTCTGCCGATGCGGTTCCCCAGCGCCTCAGCGAACCACAGATTGCCATCCGGGCCACTGGCAATGCCGGCGGGGCCGCACCCCGCCGCGCTGCCGCAGGTGGTGGGCAGCGGAAATTCCTGAATCTGCCCGCTGGGTGTCATGCGGCCTATCTTGTTGCCGGCGGATTCGGTGAACCACAGATTGCCGTCCGGCCCTGTGGTGATGCCCGTCGGCATGCACGAGCCGCCACAGGTGGTGGGCAGCGAAAACAGCCTGAACGCGTTCGTCGTGGAACTGCCACACGCCGCCAGAAGCATGACACAACTGATGAATGCAAGCAAAGATATCGTGTTTCGCATGGACCCTCCCTCACCGGATAGTGCTTGTGGTTGGCGAACTTGCCGTCTCAGTCATGACCTCTCAGGAGCATCTTTTTTCCGCCCACTCCCTTGCGAGCGAAGCGCGCGGTGCTGCCGCACGTTCATCAAGTTGCCACAGGCCCACTGCCGGCACCAGCGCCGGCTCTGATTGTGACTTTGATCCAGAAACACCCATCGGCAAGCCGGGTTGGCACAGACTTTCAGCCGGCCTGACGGCGTGCCGGCAACCAGATCTACCCAGGCTGCCGCCACCTGCGAGACGACGCTCATCCAGCCGGGATGCAGCGGGCGCAGCGCCAGACGCACACCAGCTGCGTCCTGCACCACCTGCTGATACAGCGGCGACAGGGCGAGCAATGCATTAAGTTCTTCCCATTGCTCGCCGGTGATGGGCTGCTTTGCCGCAAGCTTGGTTGCCATGCCGCGCAGCAGGGCGCGCAAGGCACGCAGCGCCGTGAGGGCCAGCGCGTCCGGCGGGGGCGTCACCGGCAACTGCCAGCGCCGAACCCATGCGCCGAGCCATCCCGCATCTTCCAGCAGGTCTTGTGGCGGGCGCTTACCACGATAGTCGAAGTGCTCGCTGTTGAGCAGATCCAGGCTCAGATTGTCTTCGCTGAGGAAGTGCGTGGCAGCAAAGTCTGGCGGCAGGTGCGACGGCATGGAGTGACAACCATTCTCCCTTCGGTGCTTTGCGCGGCTCAGGCCGGCAATGGTGTAATGATACAGATAGTGTAATGGATATTACGATGTCTGTCAAGCCGTAGGTGTCGCAGCACGCGCTGTCTTTTCCCGGAAGAGTATGAGGCGGTGCATCTGTTTCGCAATAAGCGGGCGAACGCTCTCTGAGCATTCATGGACGAGGATGATACACACCGGTTTGGTTTTCATCATGTAAGGGATAAAATGCTCTCGTATATCTTACGAAGATGGTGGGATACTGGCAAAAAATATTCCCGCCTCTCCAAGAGAAGCGGGAACACGGTTAGTGCAATCTAGCGGTGCAGGTAAAGGTAGAGCGAGGCCAGCACCAGTGTGATGGTGCTCAGCAGCTTGATCACCACGTGCAGCGACGGGCCGGCGGTGTCTTTGAAGGGATCGCCGATGGTGTCTCCGACGACGGCTGCCGCGTGCGCGGGCGAGCCTTTCTTTTGCACCACGCCGTCCACCTTCAGGTTGCCGGCTTCGATGTATTTCTTGGCGTTATCCCACGCGCCGCCGCCGTTGTTCATCACCAGTGCCATCATGATGCCGGTGATAATGCCGACGATCAGCAGTCCGCCAGCGGCTTCGGGGCCGAGCAGCACGCCAATGATCACCGGCGTCGCCACCACCAGCACGCCGGGCAGCACCATCTGACGCAACGCGGCGCGCGTGCTGATATCCACGCATTTGCCATAGTCCGGCTCAGAGGTCCCTTTCATGATGCCGGGGTCCGCCTTGAACTGGCGGCGCACCTCCTGGATCATGCCCTGAGCGGCAGCGCCCACCGCGCGCATGGCCAGCGAGCTGAAGACGAAGATCAGCATCGCGCCGATCATGCCGGCGATGAAGATCGGTGGGTTCGCCAGGTTGACATCGTGCAGCTTGCTGGAGCCGTAGATGATATCCAGATACGCGCCGATGAGCAGGAAGGCGGCCAGCGCGGCGGAGCCGATGCCATAGCCTTTGGTGAGCGCTTTGGTGGTATTGCCCACGCTATCCAGCGCGTCGGTGACGTCGCGCACTTCTTCCGGCGCGCCGCTCATCTCGACAATG
>JAJPKG010000487.1 GCA_021323815.1 Pseudomonadota bacterium | reverse complement strand
TGCGCGTGTCCGGCGCGCCCTCGATGATCGCCGGCGAGGGCAACCCGTCTTCCGGCGGCAGCGGCTCCAGCTCGAACAGTGACAGCTGCGTTTCGGGCGCGGGTCTCTCATTCAAAGATGAGGGTGAGCATAAGGCATCGCCCTTACGAACTCCATCATCCCCTGCGTCTGTAGGGGCAATCCCTTGTGGTTGCCCTGGTTCTTCCCCATGCGGTTGCGCTGCTTTGGGTGCAACAGATCGCGCCCCTACACGCTCATCTTCGCGTCCTTCCTCAGGTTTGGCGTCCTTCTCCCCCCCTGAGGGAACCTCGCGCCCGTGCGGCACCTGCGCCAATTTATCGATCTGGCTGTGGAATTCCAATTCGCGGAAGATGTCGCGCACCCGGCTGCGGTCAAACTCATGCGTGCGGCAGGCGGCGAGATCCAGGGTGACGGGGGCGTCGGTGACGATGGTGGCCAGCCACTTGCTCTTGCGCGCCTGCTCGGCGTTTTCGATGAGGGACTGCCTTTGGCGCGGGGGCAACTCAGCGGCGTGTTCCAGCACGCCTTCCAGGGTGCCATAGGTTTGCAGCAGCTTGGTCGCCGTCTTCGCGCCGATGCCCGGCACGCCGGGGATGTTATCCGACGGGTCGCCGGTCAGCGCCTTCCAGTCGGGGATGCGTTCCGGCGGCACGCCGTAGCGTTCCAGCACGGCTGCCACATCATAGCGCACAATCTCGCTGATGCCGCGCTTGGCCGCCAGCACTTCCACGTCCGGCCCGACAAGTTGCATGGTGTCCATGTCGCCAGTGACGATGAAGGTATGCAGATGGCGCTCGCTCGCCTGGCGTGCCAGCGTCCCCAGCACGTCGTCCGCCTCAAAGCCGTCCATCTCATAGATGGGGATGTTGAAAGCCGCCACCACCTCGCGGATGCGCTTGAACTGCGGGCGCATGGTGTCCGGCATGGCGGGCCGCTGCGCCTTATAGGGCTGAAATTCGACATGGCGGAAGGTCGGCGCGGGCCGGTCAAAGGCGCAGGCGATATAGGTTGGCCGCTGCTCGGTGAGGATCTTGAGCAGCATGGAGGTGAAGCCCAGGGTCGCGTTGACCACCTCGCCCGATTTCGTGGTGAGATCTTCGGGCAAGGCATGAAACGCGCGATGGATCATCGCGTTGCCGTCGATCAGCACCAGTGTGTCATCAGGAGAAGGAGTAAATTCGGACGCAGCAGCCATGATGAGCAGACCCTTTCGGAAGAATCGGTGGATATCCTATCCATTCCGCGCGCCGGCAGCGAAAACGGCAACAGGCACAGAGATAGTGTACAACGCGCGAGATAGCACCGACGAAAACGGCGGCGCTTTTTTGCCGCCCGCCACCAGGACCATTTGCTGATTCCCGCGCCGTGTGGTATACTGATGCGGAACAAGAGACGACAACACAACGAGAAATTCGTGGAGGCCACGCGGCATGCCATTGGGCACCGAAGCTAAATCGCAGATCATCTCCCAAGTGCAGCGGCACGAAAAAGACACCGGCTCATCCGAAGTGCAGATCGCTCTCATGACGAAGCGCATCCGCGACCTGACGGAACACCTGCGCGAGCATCCGCACGACATCCAATGTCGCCGGGGCCTGTTAAAGCTGGTGGGCCATCGCCGCCGGCTGTTGAGCTATATCAACAAGCACAATGTTGAGCGTTATCGCTCTCTCATCGCTGAGCTTGGCCTGCGCCACTAGCACAACGAGCGGAAAACATCATTTCCGCACCCTGGATGAAGCCCCATCGGATGATGTGGGCTTCGCGCTATATCACAGCGCTCCTGTTTGCCCGTGCAATGCCGTTGTGACTGTGCATGCAAACACCCATGTTGCAGGGAAGTTTTCATCCATCTCTTGTGCGATACGCATTCGTATAGAGATCCATGCCGGACGAAGCGCGAAGCTGTCGCCCCCCAATTGAATGGAACCAGCCCACCGGATGAATGGGGCTGGCTGCGGCGAGATCCACCCTGAACGGACGCCGCAAGAAATGAGGTAAACGTGCCTGAAGGACGTACCATCCACCGCGTAGAAGCGGAAATCAGCGGTCGCGTGCTCTCGATGGAGACGGGCCGTGTGGCAGAACAGGCCAATGGCGCAGTCATGGTGCGCTATGGCGACACCGTCATTTTGGCTGCCGCAGTCGGCAGCACCAGCCCTCGTGAGGGCATCGATTTCTTTCCTCTGACCGTCGATTTTGAAGAGCGCATGTATGCCGTCGGCAAGATCCCCGGCGGGTTCATCAAGCGCGAGGGCCGACCCAGCGAACATGCCATTCTGGCGTCGCGCCTGACCGACCGCCCCCTGCGCCCACTGTTCCCCAAGGGCTATCGCAACGACGTGCAGATCACGGTGACCGTGCTTTCCGCCGACCAGGAAAACGATTTTGACGTGCTGGGCATCTCGGCGGCTTCGGCGGCGCTGGCGATCTCGGATATTCCCTTCGCCGGGCCGGTCGGCGCGGTGCGCGTGGGGTACGTGGACGAGCAGCTCGTCATCAACCCCACTGAGAGCGAGCTGGTAGACAGCCGGCTGGATCTCGTCATCGCCGGCACGCGCGACGCCATCATGATGGTGGAAGCCGGCGCGAAAGAAGTGCCGGAAGAGCTGGTCGTTGAGGCGTTGCGCCGGGGCCATGAGGCGATCTTAGATGTCATCGCGCTGCAAGAAGATCTGGTGAAACAGGCCGGCAAGCCCAAGATGGCCTTTACCCCGCCGGAACCGGACAAAGCGCTGGCTGATGAGGTGGCCGCGTTTGTGCGCCCCCGGCTGGATGCCGCCGTCAACAAGCCCACCAAGCAGGAACGCGATGAGGGCATCGAGCAGGTGCGGCAGGATGCGCTCGCCGCGCTGAGCGAGAAATATCCGGAGCGCGAGAAGGAAATCAATGCGTTCTTCGAGAAAGAACTGAAAACCTTCGTGCGCAACCAGATCCTCGACAAGGGCATCCGCCCGGATGGCCGCAAGACGACGGAGATTCGCCCGATCTGGTGCGAAACCGGCTTGCTGCCGCGCGTGCATGGGTCGGGACTTTTTACGCGCGGGCAGACGCAAGTGCTCAGCATTGTCACGCTCGGCTCGCCCGGCGACGAGCAGATTCTCGACGGCCTGGGGCTGGACGAGAATAAGCGCTTCATGCATCACTATAATTTTCCCGCGTTCAGCACCGGCGAGGCGCGGCCCGCGCGCAGCCCCGGTCGCCGCGAGATCGGGCACGGCGCATTGGCCGAGCGCGCCATCAGCGCGGTCATCCCGCCGCAAGAGGAATTCCCCTATACGATTCGCATCGTCTCTGAGGTGCTTTCCAGCAATGGCTCGACCTCGATGGGTTCCGTCTGCGGTTCCACCCTGGCACTGATGGATGCCGGCGTGCCGATTCGCGCGCCCGTTTCCGGCGTGGCCATGGGCTTGATCACCCCCGACGGAGAGAGCGCCGACCGCTATGCCATCCTCACCGACATTCAGGGAATGGAAGATGCGCTGGGCGACATGGATTTCAAGGTTGCCGGCACAGCGGACGGCATCACCGCGCTGCAAATGGATATCAAGGTCAAGGGCATCACGATGGAGATCATCTCTCAGGCGCTCAAACAGGCGCATGAGGGACGCATGTTCATCATGGATCGCATGCTGGAAGCCTTGCCCGAACCCCGGCTGGATCTTTCCGATTTCGCGCCGCGCATCCAGTCGATCAAGATCAATCCCGACAAGATCGGCGCGGTCATCGGCCCCGGCGGCAAGACGATCCGCAAGATTCAGGAAGAGTCGGGCGCGAAGATCGACATCGAGGAAGACGGGCTGGTCAACATCTCGGCGACGACCGCTGAGGGCATGCAGCGGGCCATTGACGCGGTGCGCGCCCTCACTGAAGAGGTCGAGGTCGGCAAGATCTACACCGGCATTGTCAAGCGCATCGTGGATTTCGGCGCGTTCGTCGAGATCTTGCCCGGCAAGGAGGGTCTGGTGCGCACGTCACAACTGGCCGATTATCACGTGAACCGGCCTGAAGACGTGGTGCAGTTGGGCGACGAGATCACGGTGATGGTGATCGAGGTCGATCCACAGGGGCGCGTGAACCTGTCGCGCCGCGCCGCGCTCAGCGGCGAAATGCCCACCGCAGCGGAGATCAACGCGGATCGCGGCCCCGGTGGCGGCGGGCGCGGCGGACGTGGTGGCCCAGGAGGCGGTAGCGGCGGGCGCGGCGGCTTCGGCGGGGATCGCCCCCCACGCGGCGGTCCCGGTGGTGGCGGCAACTATGGCGGCGGCTCGCGCGGCGGTTCCGGCGGTTTTGGTGTCGGCGGTGACCGCCCGCGCAGCGGCGGCGGCAGTTTTGGCAGCGGGGATCGCGCGCGTGGCGGTTCCGGGGGTGGCTTTGGCACATCCAGCGCGCCGCGCCGGCCCGGTGCTCCCGGCATGGGCAACCAGCGCGGCGGTTTCAGCCGAGGCGGCAACGACCGCTGGTAGGCATGCCCGTCTCATCTGGTCAGAGAAGTCCCGGCGGGAAAGAAACATTTCCGCCGGGATTCGCTTCTCCCGGCGGGTAACAGCGTGACATGGGCGGCGTGGGTCACATCGCTGGCGCGGGGGGTGGAGCAATGGCAACGCCTTGCGCGCGGATGCGCACCAGGAACGCATTCACCGTCTCATAATCGGGCAGATCAGGCAAGGGCGTGGCGTGCATGGCGGCCTCAAACTGGCGCTGCAATGCGACGGCCCAGGCAAACGTTTCATCAAACGACATGCGCCCGGAACGAATGGCCAGCAGCTCGGTGTGGTGATCGTGCGCGGTCACATCCAGCTCGCCGGTGCGCGTGGCACTGAGACCGGAAAGCAACAGGCGAATCAACTGCATGGCATGGCGGGCGCGCGGCTCTTCACCCCGCTCACGGGCGCGGGCCATCTTGCGGAACTGGCTCATCACATAGCCGGTGAAGGTCGTGAAAATCTGTTTCGACAGGAAGGCGTCGCGGATGGCGCGCAATTCGCGGCCCATGTCGCTGGTGGCGACAATGGCCGGAGTATAGAGCGCTTCCAGCACGGCGGGGTTTGCCGCCAGCGCCAGGCGCAAAAACTTCTCCACTTCCCAATACACTTCTTCAACCGGCGCGCCGCTCGCCGAATCGTGCCGTTGCAGTTCAACCTGTTCCTGCGGCTTATAGAGCGACCAGTGCAACTCCGCCGGCGGCAGATACACCCCACGCACGGCGTCTTCCTCGGCTTCGGGGTCATCCAAGCCGTATGCCCGCGCGCCCACTTTCACGCGATAAAACACATAGTCCGTCCAGGTGACATGTTCGGGAGCGAGCATATCCAGTTCGGCGGTCATCAGCGTGCGCCGCACCACCAGATGCCGCCGGGGCAAGGTGAAAGTGGCTCCATCCGAAAAGCGCACGACATAGCTTTCGTCGGCGTCGTCCTGCGTTTGGATGATTTCGCCGATATAGCCCGGCTTGCGCGTCACGCCGCCAGCGGTCAGATGAACACCGGCGCGCAACACCACCTGCGTGCCGGGGGCCAGTCGAGATACTTCTCGGATCATACGGCATCCTCTTGCGTGACGAAATAAATAACCACAGAGATGAGCAGGGGGAAATGTTCCGAATGACGATTGCGTGCGTCCTGGCACATCAGATCTGCTCAGTATGTACCATAGCGAAAAGACGTTGCGAAACGCATTAAGGCTCGTCTGAATGGTACATCCTGCTCATCCATTAGTATCGACTCAAAGACGCGATTCATCAAGTGCGGTTCGCGTTGAAGCGCCACAGGTGATTATCGCCGGCTGAGACGCATCATCCCCGCATCACACCGGCTGCTTCTGAAGTAAGCCCCGCCCTGCAAACATGATAGGACTTTTGTATATGATGAGACGTACATCTTTGTTTCCCGTAACATGGCAGTCTGATCAGAATGAGGGGATTCGCACTGTTTTGACATGACGCTCTGCTGTTTCTTTATAGACGTATCTGGGCATCGTTGAAGCGTTGACCGTATGAGGCCGCCTTACGCCTGAGAACGACATAATGCTCACAAATCATCATCCTGTTTTTGATGACAATAATACCATATTATGGTTTATTGCACAATAATCTTAACCTGATTTTAACCTGTATCGCTATACAAATTGCTTCCCCGGTGACACACTGAAAGCGCCTGGAAGCAGGCACAGGCTGTTTGACATAAACCGCCTGAACACAACAAGCACGTCCAATTAGAGGAGGATGGTTTGGTGTTGAAATCTCTGCAGAGTACAGTGGGACGGTTTGTTATCGCGGCGACGTTCGCGCTGGTGACAGGCATGGCGACGGCCAGCCTGGCCGCAGCGCCGGCAATGGCGCACCCGGTCACAGCGCACGGCACGGTGGCCCACAAGACGACCACCTGCACCGGCACATGTCCATGTTTCCACCCGGCAAGCAACAAAACCACCGGCAAAACCACGTCGAAGACCGCATCCAAAAATACGGATTCTTGCGGCTGCAATAGCGGCAAGAACAGCAAGTGCACCTGCAACAGCAAGCTCTTCACGTGCGGGTGCCCCACCACCTTTGATCCTTTCAACGGCGGAGCCAATTGCGGCACTGGCTGCTACTTCGGCGGCGGTCTGGGCTTTGGCTATGGAGTCGGCATCTTCAGCGATTGCGGCTATGGCAATTACGGCTGCGGCTGTGACCTCAGCGGCTTCGGCTATGGCGGCGATTTCGGCTTCGGCACCTATGGCTATAGTGATTATGGCTGCGGCTGCGATCTCAGCGGCTTCGGCTATGGTGATTATGGCATTGGCTATGGCGGCGACCTCGGCGGCTTCACGGGCGGCTGCGGTTGCGGCACCTACACCGATTATGCGCACAAGCCGATGGTGCACACGGCCCACAAGTAACGTGCCTGTGCCGGCTTAAGGCTTTTTCAGGGGCGGCGGATCTCGCGCGAGATCCGCCGCCCGCTCTTTGCTTGCCGCATCCCCCTCGCGCATGTTACACTCAGAGGCGGACGAACAGGTGAGGAGCTAAGCCGGCGTGTGGTGTGTATGGATCGAGCGTGCGCCCCTGCGGGACGGACTGGCACGCACCCTGCGGCCCGTATGGCCGGGAGTGATGCTGAGCAGGCTGGGGCGCGTCCATGTGGGGCATCCCACGCGGCGCGAGGCCGTTTTGCCAGGTGGGCAATGGGTGCGCGTGCGCAACCGCCAGGCGGGCATCGGCGAGGCGGATCTCGCCCTGGCGCAGGGTTTGCTGCGTGGCACGGCGGCGCAGGCCATTCCCCAGCCGAAACGGCGCTATCTGGGACGCGAGGTGGTGGGCTGGGTGACAGAGGTGGGGCCGGATGTGACGCTGGTGCAGGTTGGGGATCGCGTGGTGCTTACCGGCGAACCGCTTTCCACCTGCGCCACGCTGAGCTTGCAGCCGCCGTGCCGCCCCTGTGCCACCGGGAACCCCGCGCTGTGCCAGCATCGCGCTGTGCCGTGGAGCGGCACCGGCGCGGGCTGGGGAGATGAGATGATCGTCCACGAAAGCCAGCTCTTTCTGGTGCCGGACGCGCTCACTGACGACCAGTCCGTGCTGTTGGAACCAGCCGCGCGCGCTGCCCGCGCCGTGCTGCATCGCCTGCCGGAGCCGGGGATGCAGACATTGGTCATCGGCGGGAATGCGGTGGGGCAACTGCTCTGCGCCACACTGAAAGCGATGGCTCCCAGCGCGCAGATTGTGCTGGCCACCGACGAGGTGCATGAGGCGAAACTGGCGCAGCGCCTCGGCGTCAATCACATCATTCCGGCGCGGGCGGGGCAAATCTCGCGCAAAGGCGCGGCGCTGACCAACGCGCAGACCTTTCAGCGCCGGGGAACCACCTATGTGCTGGGCGGCTTCGACATCATCTATGATTGCCTGGGTACGACGGCCTCGCTGGCGGAAGCGGTGCGGCTGGCGCAGAGCGGGGGACTGGTGGTCAGCGTCGCAGCTCCCGCCCGTGCCGTGCGGGTTGATCCCTCGCTGGTGCAGCAAGATGAGATCACCATCGTCGGCGTGGCTGGTGCCGGCAGCGAACCGCCCCCACCCGACGCGAAGGAAAACCAGCGCGGGCGCTGGTCCAGCATGGCAGTGGCCGCGCGGCTGTTGCGCAAAAAGCAAATCTCCATCGACGGCTTCATCACCCATCGCGTGCCGGCGACGCGCATTCGTCACGCGCTGCGCCAGGCGCGTTCCGGCGTGATGCGCCTCGTGCTCACCTACGAATAAGTCACCAGGCTTTTCATGCGTAAAATATGGTATAATCACTTCGTACTAAGCCGGCGGCACTGTGTCCGTCTGTTTGATGGGGAGGGCAGGTCATGTCCTACATAAGGAAGGCGCTGATGCAATATCTCGAAGGCGCTGCCTATTTATTTGATTTTGCGGGGGCTTTATTTCCTTCACCTAAACCGCATCCAGAGCACCGTCGCATCGCCCAGGCTCTTGAATCTGACTGGAAGATGATCGGGTGTGATATGCGAAGAGCTTTGGAGCGATTTGAACGCCAACATTCCGAGGGGCAGAAATAGTGCCTCGAAATCGAAATGTTCCTCAACGGCAAGGACAGCATGGTGCCTTGCCGCACCAAAACGATGATGTGCAAACTCAAACACACTTAACACTGTCTTTTCAAAGCCCACTGCCCCCTGCCGAGCTTCTTTCCCAATACGAGCATATTCATAACGGCACAATAGATATCATTATCAGGTGGACTGAAGAAGAATCGAAACACCGCCGAATGCTGGAAGAGCGTGAACAACTACATCGTCATCAGATCGAGATGCGTGCAGCCATTCGCTCAACACGTGGACTGTACTTAGGTTTTATCATTGCTGTCATCGGTTTCGGCGTCGCCTTATGGCTTGGATTGGAAGGCCAGGTATGGGTAGCCGGGTTTATCAGTGTAGCTGATCTTGCCACATTGGCAGGTGTTTTTGTCTTTGGTTCGGGATTGCGCGCGCGTTCAACCCAAGCGGGCGCTGAAAAAGAGCAGTGAAGAGATAGTAACCTTATCTCTTGCACGGATGAGACCGGGAGGAGCGAGACGCATGGCACCGATGAATCCCTGGGGGGCGGCGGGCATAGGGCTGGCGCAGGCCGCCGGCGTGCTGGCCGTCATGATCGCGTTCGGCCAGGCGCTCAGCGCGCTGGCGCGGCTGGTGCAGCACCGCCCGCGCGACCAATGGCGCGTGTTGCGCGTGGATCGCTTCTGGCTGGTGAATATGGCGCTCGCGCCGTTCATGGTCGCCATTTTCGCGCTGCTCATGTGGCTCTTTCGCCTCACGCCGGAGCAAATCGGACTGAACGCACATCACCTGGGCGCGAGCCTGGGCGTCGCCATCCCGCTCGGCCTGCTGCTGGGGCTGCCCAGCGCCATCGCCGCGCCCATTGCCGCCCGCGAGGGCCTCAGTCCCATGAATGTTCCCTTTGGCCGCTCGCTGCTGGATGTCATCGGCTCCATCACCTATGCCGTCATCTTTGTCGGTCCGCTGGAAGAGATCCCGTTTCGCGGCATCATCCAAACCCTGCTGGACCGCGCCATGCCCCAGGCGGTGCACCTCGGCGGCTTCAGCATCTTGCTGGGAACGGTGATCGCCGCGTTCATCTTCGTCTTCTATCACTATCGCAACGTCATGCTCGGCGGCGAAACGCGCCAGCAATTCGTGCGGCTGCTGCCAGGTCGCACCATTGCGTCATTCGTCCTGGCGCTGCTGTTTCAGGGAACCGGCTCGCTGCTGGGACCGATCATCTTCCACAATCTGGTGGATACCTGCACCATTGCGTCACTTTCCATCACACTCTATCGCCTGCGCCGGCAGGGCAAGTGGCCGATCAGGTCGAATGTGCCCTCTGTTGAACCGGAGCAACAGCCGGGCGCAATGCCCGAATCACCCGCTGTGCCTCATGTTGATGGGCCGGCGGATGAAGCGGCGAAGTTCGTCTAGGCGAGGCGGCGGTTGAAACCGCGCCACTATGAGTCAGCCGAATTTTCCATGAACGCCGGACACAGCCCGGAGGGGTTGCTCTTGTGAGCCGGAAGGCGGCCTTGCCGGCGATGTCCGTGCTATGTGCTACAACATCATTATTCGCGCCTGGGGGGCTAAAACCGCTAAGTCCGCCTGCGCGACCGGGGAATGGAGCGCGGCTGCTGTAGGGTGCTGCGCGTTGCACTGAGCGGAGGGTGGGTGGTGGGAAAGGACACGGAAGATGTTGTTTCAGATAACATCGCTCATCTGGACAATAGCCATGCTGCTGGCAGGGATCACGGTCATTGCCGATGCCATTGTGCTGCGCCGGCGCGCCAGTGTGGCCGTGCGCGCGAGCGTCGCGGAGCCGGAGCCACGCCCCCTCACGCGGGCAACTGATCTGTTGCCGATCGTTGCCTTTCAGATGCTCGTCACGGCGCTGGCACGCGTCGCCGCGCTGACAACCTCGCCACGCGCCAATGCGGTGCTGACCCTGCTGTTTTCCGCGAGCCTCATCGCGCTGGTGACGCTTTCACTCGGCTATGCGCTGGCGAATCTGCGTCCGCCGGTCCAGCGCAAAGTGCCACGTCCGATCATCCCCAAACTGGCCGCCGAGCCGGACATCTTCTATCAGCATCGCGTGCGTTCCGACGCGGACACGGCACCGGCGTTGTTCGCCTTCTTCGCGCTTACCGCCGCGCTGGCTGTCGATCTCATCCCCTGGCTATTTTCCAACCTGCCGGATGTCTTTGGCATCAAGACGGGGTTGGGCATCAATGGTTTCCCTGACGGCATCGAAAACGTGATCGATACCCTTCTGCTCATCTTTGGCGTAGTCGGCCTGGG
>JAJPKG010000115.1 GCA_021323815.1 Pseudomonadota bacterium | reverse complement strand
GGCGTGCTCAGCGGCCTGGGCATCTGGCTTCTTGGGGTGCCGTATGCCGTGTTGCTGGGCATCTTCGCCGGTCTCACCGAGATCATCCCCTTCCTGGGACCCTATTTCGGCGGCGGCGCGGCAGTCACAGTGGCCATTGTGACCGTCAGCCCGCTGAAAGGCTTAGAGGTCCTGGCACTGTATGTCATCATCCAGAACCTGGAAGGCAACATCCTGGTGCCCATCGTCATGCATCGCGCCGTACAACTGAATCCGTTCGGGATCATCGTCGCTGTGCTGATGGGCGGCGCGCTTTTCGGCCTGGCAGGCAGTGTGCTGGCGGTGCCTCTGGCGGTGATCGTCGCTACCGTCTACGAATATGTCATTGCGCCGTCCATTCAGCGCCAGACCCACGCGCCGACTGCGCCGGAACCGGCAACCATTTCGGAACCAGCGCTGCCACCCGAATGAGGCCGGTTGGCACATGATATGCTTCCTTCCACGCTTGAATCGTTCCGGTCGCGATTCCTGAGGGTGTATCAAAGGAGTTTTCATTTCATGACGGATGTATCACCAGCCACCAACGTTCCAGCCACGTCGCCACCGCCGGCGCAGAGCACATTCGGCACGGATGCACTTATCGCCATCATCGGGGCGACCTTGCAATTGTTCCTGCGGTCTCAGGCGACCGTGCGCAAAGATGAACTGGCATGGACGCTGAACAGCCTGGCCCGCGCCATTCGCCAGGTGGAAGGCGATCCGCTCGTGCAAGCGCACCCTGAATGGACGCGCTATGCAGCTCACTCCGTCCAGCAGCTTGAGGATGCCGCCAGCTATCTGCACAACCACGACACCGCCTGCCTCATAACAGAAACGCGCTGGGATGCCCACATCTGAAACATCCTGGTGCGCGTGTATATGCTGCCCGCGCCGGTTCACTTCACCAGAACTTGCGCAGCCGGTGCGGGCGCAGTGCGTTGATGCCGGTCATCAGCATCATCATGAACGTAAAACCCCAGATCAGATACACCATTTGTTCCGATCCCGGTTGCGGATTGAGTTCTACCCGAAAGCGCAACGCATAAAGCCCCAAATCCAGCAACACCGTCCCCATCAGGGTCAGGGCAAAGGCCTCGCGCAACTTGCGTTTATCGCCGCGCGCATGATTATGCTGCAACAATCCCATCAGGAAAAAGCCTAATCCCACAAAAGCGCCGGTCCCCGCGCTCCATTCCAGACCCACGCCAAAAGCTCCTTCGAAAACAGCATCCATGTCCCGGTCTCGCCATGCTCAACCGGCGGTCCTTCCGGCATATCCTCAACAATTGTATGCCCTCTGGCAAGTCCTCTCGCGCACTCATCTCCGGATTTTTGACGGATGTGATAGAACATCTGTGGCAACCGCTTTTACGCTCAACCATCAGCGGCAGCATGGAACGAAATTGCCGCCGGAGCTATTTTTTGAGCATGTGAAAGGGGCAATGCATGAGCGTGAAAGCGATCGCTTCGCTGGATAACCCGTTGCAAGTGGCGATGGATTTTTCCGGTATCGCCCCGCATGGACTTTTTGCCTAGTACTAATTATAGCTAATCAAGGAAGATGCCGCCTTTCCATCAATAACAGAAGCTTTTGCACAAGCACCATGCTCCCTGTGATGATAAAGCACAACCACCACAAACAGGGAGTGTTATTCATGAGCAACAACCGATCAGCAAATAATATCCTCTACTCAAAACGATGAAGAAGACATGGAGGAACTTCTTGAAGATGATTCTGATGACGAAGAGTAAACCGATGAATGCACGACTACGCGCCACCATTGCTGCGGCTGAACAATTACAGAAAGCCGGTAAAGCCGCTGTGGCTTTAGCCCATGCGGATGCAAGGGCATGCAGCGGCTTTAGCCGTTCTGCGCCCTCTTGACGGCGCTGCTGTTTCTCATATAGAACAACTCCATGGGGAACAACCTGGAATATCAGCATGATGAGCATCATGTCCAGCGGATCGTCTCTCCCCTCATCTGTTGGGGCGGTGCGTGATGACATGATCGCTGGCTGCATTGCGGCGCGATCACCCCAATGGAGGAGCGTTGCCATGATCCGCGTCCCCATCATCCCGTGCACGTTGGCAGACGAGCAGACGCGCTCGCTGAACCGGGAGAGTGGGCGCATCTACACCGCCACGCTGGTTCACCACTATCGCATCTATCGCCAGGCCGGTCACGTGTGGCTCAACCCGATGCAACATGACCGCGTGCTGAAATGCTTCTGTGGCCCATCCTTCCTGCATGCTCACAGCTATCAAACTGCGCAGCAACATGCTTATCAAGCTTACCGCCAATGCAAAAAAGCTCTCAATCATCCCAGCTTCAATGTTGAGCGCATCCAGGGCCGACCGAACATGTATTCAGCACGAGTAACACTGTTGTTCTAACTGCCAGCCAGTTGCCGGCGCAACAGGCCGCGCACCAGCAGCAGCACGCCGAAAGCCACCACCAGCAGCACGGCGGCGAGCGCCAGGGCCGAGTTGAGGTCGATCTCAAAGTCGAGGTAGATAGAGAGGGGAATGGTTTGGGTGCGGCCAGGGAAATTGCCGGCGAAGATGATGGTAGCACCAAATTCGCCCAGCGCCCGCGCCCAGGTCATGACCGCGCCGGAAATGACGGCGGGCGCGACCAGTGGCAGGGTGATATGCAGGAAGATCTGCCAGGGGGCCGCGCCGTCAATGGCTGCCGCCTCTTCGATCTCTGGTCGCACTTCTGTGAACGCTGCTGCTGCTGCTTTGACATAAAGCGGCGCGGCAACGAACAATTGCGCCATGACGACAGCAGCGGGGGTGAAAGGCAGCGACAGCCCGGCGGCAGCCAGCGCGTGACCGAGGATGCCGCGCCGCCCGAACGCCACCAGCAGCGCGATGCCTGCCACCGCCGGCGGCAGCACAACCGGCAGATCCACCAGCGCTTCCACCACCGCCCGCCCAGCGAAGCGCCGCCGCGCCAGGGCATAGGCCAGCGGCGTGCCGGCGAGCAGGGTGATGAGCACCGTGATCGCCGTTGTTGCGACGCTCAGCCAGATCGCCTGCTGCACGCCTGGATCGGTGATGCGCGCCAGCACGCCGGTTGGGGCGCTGCGCCAGGCCAGCGCCGCCAGCGGCAGCACCAGAAAGATCAGCATCGGCAGGCTGATCAGCCACAGCACCGTTCTCGCGGGCGACCAGCGCCGCGTGGAGGGTAATGAGCGCGGCAACGCGGCTCGCGCTGTTTGCAAAACCGGCGCTTTCGCGGTGTTTCCCGCTTCTGCCGGCATCACTGCCTGATTGGCATGGCTATCCGTTTGCTGAGATGAAGCCATATTTCGTCAGCACCGCCTGCCCGTCAGATGACAGAACATAGGCGATGAAATCATTTGCTGTGCCGGCGTTGGCCGACCCTTTCACCGGCGCAATGGGATAATCCGCGATAACGTTCAGGTTATCGGGGATGGTGATCTCGTTGACCTCTGAGGCGTTTGTGGAAACATCGGAAGTATACACGATGCCGGCGTCACCCTCACCCAGTTGCACCTTGCTGAAAACCACCTTCACATCCTGCTCATATGACACCACATTCGCCAGCACTTTCGCCTTAAAGTCGGAGCCGAAGCTGGGGTCCGCGCTGGCTTTGTCGAGGAAGGTGAGGGCATAGCCGCCCACCGGCACTTCTTTCGCCGCCAGGATAATCTTGAGGCCCGGCTTTGCGAGATCTTGCAACCGGTTGATCTTGCCCGGATTATCTTTCGGCGTGATCACCACCAGCCGGTTATGCGCAAAGACTTTGTCTGAGCCTGGCGCGATGTCGCCGGCCTTAATGACGTTTTCCATCTGCGTCTGGTTCGCCGAGGCGAAGACATCCGCCGGCTGGCCCTGAATGATATCCGTCGCCAGGGTGTTCGAGCCGCCGAAGTTGAAGCTGAAGTGAACGTTGGGATGCGCCTGCGTATAATTCGCGCCGATCTGGGTGAATGCCTGGGTGAGCGAAGCCGCCGCGAAAACATTCAGCGTGATGCTGTTGCCGCCGCCGTTGCTCTGGCTGCCACAGGCAGCGAGCAAGGGGAACATGAGCAACGCCCCCAGCACGATGATTCGCCGCGTGAATGATGCCATGATAAACAGATCCCTTTCTATGTCGAGCAAATTCCGGAGGGGCGACGGCATGCCTCGCCTGTTCCTGGGCCAGGGATGCAACCGTCCATCTACACAAGGGTGGCGGCGCATTCCGCCAGCCAGGTGAGGATGGCATCAATCTGCCCCAGGCGATAGCGCAGCACCAGACGCGAGTAAGGTTGGGCCGCGTTATCGAGTTGCGCTTGCATGTCTGCGCGCCATTCTCGCGTGGCCGCTTCCTGACGCGCGACAAGAGCGCGGGCGGCCTCAGGTCCGCGTTGGGCGGCGAAATAGAGCTTGGCGAGAAATTCCTGGCGCATATCGCGCCCGTGAGCCACCGGCGCGGCCAGCCAGGCTTCCAGCGTCGCGCGTCCGGCATCGGTCAGGCGCAGCACGCGTCTGGGCGGGCGCGCGCCCTGCGGCTCGACCGTCGCTGCCAGATATCCCAACTGCTCCAGCCGCGCCAGCAAGGCGTAGAGATGGCTCTGCTTCAAATGCCAGATCATGCCCAATGGCAGGTCTGGACTGAAGTGCTGGAACAACTCATAGGCATGCGCCGGTTGCTGCACCAGCCCCAGTGCCACCAATTCTAGCGCGGTCAGTTGTGTTTTCGGCGCGCTGGTCATACATCCTCACACGCTGAATACTCATACGATGAGTAAAGCCGTTTAGACTATAGCATACGAGAGCGCGTCATATCAATAGCGCCTGGTCTGCGCAGTCCCACTGTTTTGACAAGAGGCGCTGTCTTTGTTAGGATGAATGTGATATGATCAAGGGCTACCCATCATCGAGAGAGCATATGGAAGGAGGCGCAAGCGAATCTCGCATGAAAGACGAGCGCCACAAACAGCACCCGCCGGCGGGCGAGACGATCTTGCGCGTCGCTCCTTCTTCGTTGATTGTGTTGATTGGCCCGGCGTCGTCAGGCAAGACCACCTGGGCGCGCCAGCACTTTGAGCCGACGCAGATCGTTTCGACCGATGCCTGCCGCGCGATGATCGCCGACGACGAGAACGATCAAGAGGCGACGCGCGACGCGCAGCGCTTGTTTCACCGCATCATCTGCGAGCGGCTGAAGCGCGGCCTGCCGACGGTGGCGGATTCCCCCGCGCTTTCCGTCGCCGCCCGCGAAGAGTTGTTGCGCGACGCCGCCATGTATAATCGCCCGGTGATCGCGCTGGTTTTTGCCATGCCGCCCGACGTGCAGCAGGGCTGGAACAGCCAGCGCAGCCGCCGCGCGCCGCCCGCCATGCTGGCGGAACATCGCCAACTGCTGCAACACACGCTGCACGTGTTGTGCAACGAGGGTTTCAGCCAGATCGTCGTGCTGCGCTCGCCGGAGGAATTGAACCGGCTGGTGGTGCGCGTGGGAGCCTTCAGTCCTGAAAACGATCAGGGGCCGTTTGATATCATCGGCGACGTGCATGGCTGCTATGAGGAACTGTGCGCGCTGCTCACCGCACTGGGCTACGCGCGGCACGGCGACAACTGGGCGCATCCCCAGCGCCGCCGCGCGGTGTTCGTCGGGGATCTGGCGGATCGCGGGCCGCAGAACGTGGCGGTGTGGAAGACCGTGCTGGCGATGTCTGAGCACGGCAACGCGCTGCTGGTCATCGGCAACCACGACAACAAGCTGATGCGCTGGCTGATGGGCCGCCCGGTGCGCGTGGGCAAAGGCTTGCTCTCGACCATCAGCGAGATTGAGTCGCTCAGTGAGCCGGAACAAAGCCAGTTTCGCAGCCGCATGCTGGCACTGCTGCGCGCCACGCCCGGTTATCTGCTGCTGGACCGCGAGCGGCTGGTGGTGACGCATGCCGGCATTCGCGACGACATGATCGGT
>JAJPKG010000068.1 GCA_021323815.1 Pseudomonadota bacterium | reverse complement strand
TCGGGCGATGTATTCGATGTTGATGTTGGTGTTGTTACCGGCCAAAATGATTTCTTTGTCCTAAATAATGAGCAAATCCACCACTATGATCTGCCTGCTGAATATCTTGAACGCCTGGTAAGCCGTTCCATTCAACTTGAAGGCGCGGTATTCACTGAGGATGATTGGCTGGAAAATGTGCGCAAGAAGCTTCCCTCATATCTTTTACGTCTGCCAAACGTGCAACGCAAGCGATTGCCAGAGAGCGCCCACAACTATATACAATTTGGCGAAGATGCCCAATGGCATGTTGGTTATAAATGTCGCAACCGCTCGCCCTGGTATGTTGTTCCCTCTGTCTGGATTCCTGATGCGTTTATGTTACGGCAAGTACATAGCTATCCGAAATTGGTCTTGAATCAGGCTCAGGCTACCTGCACCGATACCCTGCATCGCGTGCGATTTAAGGGCCATCACCAACGCTCGCACATAACTGCTGCGTTTATGAATTCGTTGACATTTGCCGGCGCAGAGGTAACAGGGCGTAGTTACGGCGGCGGTGTCTTGACGTTTGAACCCAGTGAGGCGGAGCGATTGCCCCTTCCGCTGCATAATAGCGCGACGCTTGACTTGACAGAAATCGATAGATTACTGCGAACATGTGGTATTTACGCTGTTTTGGATCTAACTGACCGCAGGCTGCTAGTTGATGGACTGGGTCTAACCCCGAAAGAGGCAAAACAGGTACGCGGCATGTGGGAAAAGCTGCGCGACCGGCGCATCAATCGTAAATAAGGAGCTAGTGTAGTGGCCGCTCTTGGCACAATGCCCCCAATCACTATCTCACAAAGCGATCTGGCTGCTTTTGGTCATGCATGGCAAGGAAACGGCGGAAGGTTGAGCCGAACACCACCTTATTCTTCTCTTGAGCTTGGTAGCCTTTTTGACCGGGCCGTTGGACACGCGCTGGCCGTTTTCTTAGGCAATATTCCCGTGATTACACCCAAAAGCAGCGCGCTCATCCCAGAGATGGCTGATTGTGTAGAGATCGGACCAGTGCGAGTCATTGGCGGTGTGCGACCTCAAAATTTTGATGTCGGTTATCGTCCTGATGGGGTGCGGTTCGTTTTCGATAGCAAGACGCTTAATGACAGCGAAAGCATCGGCAAGAATTGGCAAAATATGGTGAATGATCTTGCCACCGAAGCAACCACTGTTCACACGCGCTTTCCTCACGCAGTGGTTGCATTTCTTTTAGCTTGCCCTGCACCGGCACTGGCAGACTCGCATCGTAAAGCGATGATCGAAACTCTGGAACGATTAGCCCGTCGCACAGATGTTGATAAACCTCTCCATATGGCAGAAGCAATCGCTTTTGTGTTGTGGGAACCTGCCGATGGAACGATCAGCCCATCCATTCCAGTGGCTGACTCTCCTTTGCGCCTGGAAAAGTTTGCCGAGCAAATCTCCACGGCATACATGAGCCGCTATAAAGGTCTGCCGCCCCATACAGAATAGCTCCTCTCTTGCCTAAGGCTCGTGTCGCTCGGCGCTGATATCTCCCCCTCCCCAGCAAAGCTAGGGAGGGGATTGGGGGGGTGAGGCCGCTCTAATAGCCGCTGCCACCACCATAGCCGTAATTGCTGCCGCTCACGACCACTGTGCCATACATGCCCAGCATGGCATGCAATGCGCAATAATAATGATAGGTGCCGGGGCGCGTGAAGCGCACGCGGAAGGTCGTGCCATATTGCTGGCCGATCCCCAGATAGCCGGAGTTGAGCGCTTTCGTGCCGTCATAGTTCATGGGATCGCCATACGCAGTGGCGGCATTGCGGCTCACCGGCCCGAAGGTGACGGTATGCGGCATCTGCGGATCGTAGTTGACGAAGGTGACGACATCACCCGCGCGGACATAGATGGTGCTGTTGATGAAGCGCATGACCGACACGCTGGTGGTGCCTACACCGACCCAGACGTAATATTGGCTGGCGTTGCGCTCCGCCTGATCCATCAGTCCCGCGCCGGTGTTCAAGATCTGCTGCTCGGCAGCAGCGATCTGCTGGTTATAGTCCGCCTGGGTGTATGGCACTTGCCAGCCTTGGGGCAGCACGTGGACGATGCCGTACATATAGCGATGCACCAGACAGATGTAATAGTATGTGCCCGTCACGCCAAAGCGCAGGGTATAGCTGCGCCGCATCCCCATCATGGTGCTGAGGATGCCCGAATTGTAGTACGACTGCCCATCATAATTCGTGCCGCCATAGGGTCGGCCCTGCATGGGATCAGAGGGGTTGAACATGGGGCGGCTTTGCCCCGGCTTGAGGAACGTCACCGTGTGGATGTCGGCGGTGTATGAGACCCAGGTGATGGCGTCACCCTGGTTGATCCAGATCTCGCGGGGCAAAAAGACCGCGCCCTGAATGGCGTGATCGGTCGATTCCGCGCCCACCCACAGATACCACGTGCGCCCCATCATCGGCGCTGCGTGGTGTTTCGCCGTTGCTCGCAGCGCATGATGGCGCGCCGTTGCCGCTTGCGCCGGCGTCGCGCTCAGCACCGTCGCCGCCAGCATGAGGACCACGCCACACAGCGTGAACCATCGCATCTTCAGCATTCTTCGCTGCTCCTTTCCTGAACGTGAAAAAGATGCACCGCCACATACTACGAAAACGCGCTACACATTCCACCCGCTTCCGCGACACGCTGTCCACCAAATAGTGTAAACAGCGACGGCGGCAAAGGAAAGCGCGCTCAGCGCCGTTTCACAAAGCGCAAGGGCAGCCCCTTTGGCAGCGAATCATCTGGATCAGCCGGATCGTAGACATTGGGGGGCGTTTGACCGGAAATGGGTTCGATTATGAAATAATGGAGCAGATGAGCCAGCAGCGCCTTGATCTCCACCTGGGCGAACTGCATGCCGATGCAGATGCGCGGCCCGCCACCGAACGTCACCAGGGCATAGGGCGTGCGGCGCTGTTCCTCGCGCGGCGGCGCGAAGCGGTCGGGGTCAAAGCGGGTGGGATCAGCGAAGACGGTGGGCAGGCGATGCGTTGCGGCCAGATGCAGCCGCACAAACGTACCTTTGGGGATGACATAGCCGGCGAAGGTGATATCTTCCAGCGCGCCACGCGGGGCGGTATCAACGGGGGGGCGCAGCCGTCCGGCTTCGTCGATGGCGCGGCCCAGCGCGGGCATGGCTTTGAGCGTTTCCAGCGTCAGCGCGCCGTTGTGAGCCGCCAGCGCGGTCTCGACCTCGGCGCGGGCGCGCTCTTGTTCGGCTGGATGCGTCGCCAGCAGGCCCAGCACCCAGGTGGCCGTATCCATCGTCGTCTTGTGGCCGGCTTCCAGCAACACTTGCACGTGCCCGATGAAATGCTCGTCATCGATCACGCCGGCAGGATCGTCGCGGTCCGCTTCCATCCGCGCCAGCAGATCCGGCGGGTTGCGTTGCTGGCGCGTGGCGATGGCAGCGGTCAGCATCTCATTCAGGTGGGCGCGTTGCGCGGCGACATGCCGCCAATAGGCCGCCTTGCCATAGGCGTTGTGATTGCGGCAGAGCGCGTTGCGCGCCTCATGCAGCGCTCGCACGCGTTCCGGCGGCGCGAAGCCCAGCAGTGCCTCGGCCACCACATCGAAGGTGAAGTCGCGCATCGCGGCGCGGATCTCCACCGCGTCGCGCTCGCCCCAGTCCGCCGCCCGCCGCACGATGACGCGATGCATCACATCCAGATAGCTGCTGAGGCATGCCGGGGTGAAGGCGGGGGCCATGATCTTGCGATGCGCCGCGTGCTCTGCGCCGTCCAGGTAGAGCAGATTCTCATTCCACACGCCGCCGAAAAACGCCTTCCATCCCTGCCGGTGCGAGAACAGATGCCGGTGCGTGTGCAGCACAAAACGGTTCGCCTCAGGCCCCACCAAATAGACCTGCCAGGGGCCATAGCGGCTCACCTGGCGCGTGGGCGTCTTGCGCCGGAAAATCGGCCCCGCCTCAATCGCTGCCCGCAGCAGATATGCCACCGGGTTGCGCCGCTCTTCCTGGGGAACCACGATCTCCGGGATGGCGTCGAAGGGGTGCGGCGTCGTGTCGTGATAGTCATCCATAGTGAATATTATGGCATGCCTCACGTCCCTGCCTGAACCGCGCGATAATTCGCGTCTAGCGCGGGACCGAGCAGCAGCAGCGCGGCAATGCGGCGCGCCATCTGCGGCACGTCGCGGGCGGCTTCGTCCAGCGTCAGGGCGCGGCCCAGCACGGCGAATTCCCGATAGCTCAGCCACTTCTTGATGACCTGATAGCCGCCGATGGTGTAATCCCACACCCGTTCAGGGATGTTGCGCCAATAAGCCGTCTCGTTGAGATAGACATCGCAGGTTTGCGCGCCCAGGCACGCCAGCACATCATCCACGCTCAGCCCCAGCGCAGCGGCACCGTTCGCCAGGGATGCTTCCTCGTCGGGGGTGCGGTCGCGCACGATGACGCGGCCTCGCCCCGGCATGGTGACACCGTTTTCGCCGCGATGCCCCCACCCGGCGCGCACCGCCAGTTCAGCCGGCTGCAACGGCCCCCCGCCAACTCGCGCCACCGTCGCCATTGTCCGAAACGGATCGCCTCCCAGCCCCTCAGCCGTCGCTTCGGTGTCAAGCAGCGCGGCCACGCGCCGCCCCAGCGCTGCCGAGGCCCGCAGCGCCTCGCCCGTCGCCGGCAAGGGGATGCGCGGCCAGTCTTGCCGCAGCGCCCCGCCGTTTTCCGCCCGATATTGCGGCGCATGCATGATCGCCACGCTGTGCATGAACAAATCTTCCGGCTGCGCTTGCACCCGCGCCAGATAGGCTTGCGCCATGTCGCTCAGGTTGGGGCGTGGGGCGGCATCTGTCGAGTTATCAAACAAGCCGGGTTTATTGGTGTTTGGCCGTAAGAGCAATGGGAAATAGTTCGAAAGCCCGTTGCCGAAATTGTCTGCCAGGACTGAGACGACAAAGCCGCGATCAAATTGTTCCATCGGCTGCTTCTGGCGAGCTTCTATCCAGAGGTTGCCAGCGAACACATTAGGGAAGTATTCGCTGCGTTTTTCATCCAGTAGCTTTGTTTCTGGTTCCCAATAGAGCCAGCGAGCATCGAAAGGCCGGTAGTAATATCTGACGATATTTTGCGGCAAATAGCCTCGTTTCAGCAGTTGATCACGTGTGGCGACTGCGGGAAAACGCGCTGAATCATCCATCACGCCGGGAATGGTGCGGCGCATCTCATCATGGCTAACAGTAGGATCGAAATATTTGCGCATGCGGGCTTCCAGCCGGTCGCGGTCGATATCTACCACTGCATCATCGCGGCTGGTCTTCACCCCAGCGAACGACACCGGGAAGAGTTCCGGCAGCCGGGGCCACGCGAGATAGGCCGGGTTGACCTCGCGGGGCTTAAGCGGCAAGCCAATTTCTACTATAGGAGCAAGGGGCAAATATTGATCGTCAAATTCAGGGGTCTCAAGAGAACTTAATAACGACGCACGCCGATCTGCTGCTTTCGCCTCGTCGAAATCACGGTACAGGAGTTTGGCCTCCTGGTGTGTTTTGCTCTTTGATCGCCTGACAAGCAAAGCGATGGATGTCCCCAATTTGATGCCGGGCGAGGTGCCTTGCATGGCGAAAATGGTTTCGCTGGTGCGACCATCCGGCGCATATTCGGAGATGACACGATCTCCGTGCAAGTTGTCGATCCAGATGCGGTCGAACACATCCAGATAGCGCTCGCGCATGCCGGTGTAGGAAAGGCCGTCCAGCCAGGAATAATTCGAGATGAAGCAGACGACGCCGCGCCCGGTTTCTTCCACGATGCGCCGTTCCGCCATGCGAAAGAAGCGTACATAGAGATCGTTCAAGCCCTGGCCCTGCGGCGCGGGGGCGCGTTTGGTCGTGCGATACGCCGTCGTCAGCGCCCGTTCCTCATCCACGGCCACGCCCGCGAAGCCATTATAGGGCGGATTGCCCAGCACCACCAGAATCGGCGTGGCGCGCTTGATCTGCGCGGCGGCGTCGCGTTCCGCTTCCAGTTCGCTCAAGGGCAAGCGCTGTTTGTCGCCCTCGCGCGGCTCCCAGCCGGTGAGCGCATTGGTCAGGTACACCCCGGCGCGCTCGTTGTTGTCGGGGGCCAGCGGCGCGCCAAGCTGGCGCAGTTGCATCCCCAGTTGCAGGTGAGCCACCACGAAGGGCGCGGGGAGGATCTCGAAGCCAAAAACGCGATTGGTGGCGGCGCGCTTCACCAGTTGCGCCAGCAGCGCGTCATCGCCGCGAGCGCGCAGCGTGCCCTCGATGTGTCGCAGCACTTCCACCAGATACGCCCCCGTGCCGCAGCAGGGGTCCAGCACAATCACGCGCTCATCCGCCAGCCCATCAGGCAGGCCCAGTTCATCGCGCAGCACGGCATCCACCCGCGCCACCATATAGCGCACAATCTCCGGCGGCGTATACCACACGCCCAGGGCCTTGCGCAGATCCGGATCGAACGCTTCAAGGAACGGTTCATAGAAATATTGCACGGCGTGGCCCGTCTCAAAGACGGCGAAAAACGCCGCGCGGTCCACCCGGTTGAGCGCCGCGCCCGCCCAGTCCAGCACCTCAACCAGGCCCAGGCTGCCCAGTTGGCTGGGTGTCGCCAGCCGCACGAAAAGCGCGCTGATCATCGGCACGTGCAGCGACCATTGCGCCATGCGCCAGTCAAACCGCTCCTTGTCCGCGGGCGCTTTTCCCTGTGACCACAGCACCCAGGCGGAAAAGATGCCATAGAAGATCGTCTGCACCAGCGTCGAATGAAAGAAGTGCTTACCTTTGTCGCCCTCGAAGCGAATGCCCAGCGCTTCTTCCAACGCGCCGCGCAACTCTTCCAGGGCGGGCGTGCCGGCAGCGCGTTCCACCCGCACCAGCGCATCGCGAGCATAGGATGCCAGAAACGCCGCCAGATCTTCTGGCCGCGTGAGGGGTGCGTTATAGAGCAGCACGCGCCGCAAAAATTCCAGCAATTGTGTGCCGTGCGCCTGGGTCATGGCCGCGATATCACCGGCCCAAAAGCTCGCCGCGTCGGCAGCCAGATGATAGGTTTCCAGCCTCACGCGCTCGCGTTTAGCCGCATCCCATCCCACCAGCGCGAAATCGCGATAATTCGTCACCAGCAATAAGCCATAATTTTCCAGATATTTCTTAGCCTGGTCGCTGTTGATGATCTCCTCTACATCGGCGCTGGTTCCCTTCACTTCCAGCACACCCCGCGCCGGCTTGGTTGTCATCCGTGCCAGATCCGGCGAGGCGTCTTCCTGCAACTGATCGGCGGTGAAAAAGCCCCCATCGGGAATCCCCGCGCCCTGGCTCTGCGGATGGATGATGCAGCGCACGCCCGGCTTCAGCTTTTTGCCAACCTCATTAAACAGCGCCTGCAACGCGGGATATGACGACGTTTCGGGCGTGCCGACGCGGCGGTTCTGGTGCAACTCAGCCAGATAATCGTGCAGCGGATGTGGCATGGAGCGTTCCTTCACCTGATGAATGGCAACAATAGTGCGACGTTCGGTGAGTCTCAGTATAGCACATCCATTGCACAGGCAACCATAGGCACATCTGCCCCCACAGGGCTTTCTTCTTTGAGCCGGCTTCCCGTGCCGCGAATTGCACACATGAGCACGGACACAGCCCGGAGGGCAACGTTTCGAGCCGGGGACATGCCGTCCCCGGCGACCATGCTGCGATGGGAAGGGCGCGTCGCGCGATCCCGTTCCCTACGGACTATCGCTGCTTTGCTTGCTCGCTCGCGCCCGCCATCGCCATGCGGCGGTCCACCAGCACCTTATTGGTGAAGGGGATGCGTAACACCGAAAGCACGTCGATGCTGACCAGATAGCCTGCCAGCAAGAACAGCGCGCCGACGAACGTGAGCGCGAAGAAGGCATCCGAAAAACCGAGCTTGGTCATGGTGCCGGCCATCGTCGGTGCCAGCCCGCCAATCATCAGCAGGATCATCGACAGCAGGCGGGTGGGGTTCTGATGCGTCTTGATGAACTTCCACGCGCTCCATGCCGCGCCAAGCACCAGCGCGCCGGCCCCCAGCGTATTCAGCACGATGATGACGGCGATGATATCCGGCGGGGCGAGAGGATGCGTGCCGCTGACGATGTCGGCATTCGAGGCCGTTTGGAACCACTGATCCAGCGACAGCCCGTTCAGCGACCAGGGAGCTTTGCCATTCAGCGACTGTGGCTGAAGCGGCGCGGTCAGCATGCGCGCCGTGGCATACACCGTGAAGATGCCCAGAAAGATCATCACACGATCCGCCCACTTGCGCGGCCCCAGCAGGTAATAGGTGCCCATGCCCAGGTAAGGCGCGGCGAGGATGGCCCCCGCGAGGAACCACAGGCGATATTCCAGCTGGTTCCAGTGGCCGGCGGTGGCGAAAAACTGTGCCGTCGTTCCCACGCCATAGACGAAAAGGCCGATGGCCCAGACAATCTTATAGGGCCGGGGCTTGACCAACTGCTGGTCGATCAAGAAGATGACGGCCACGTAACACAGAACAGCCGCCAGCAGACTGAGGATAGCGTCGGTCATAAGGACAAACTCCTCAAGATAATGATAGCGGAATGGCGGAGCAGGCCCCACCCCAGCCCCCTCCCCAGCAAAGGCGGAGAGGGAAGATCAGCTAGCTGGTTGATCGCGTAAATCCGCGATGATAATTAGCCGAACGATCTCCCGCTCTCTGCCGCAGGTGGAGAAGAAGCTGGGGAGTGAGGCTTGCCGCCCAATGCCCCTTGCAGCGCAGCGGTCAATCCTTCCATCGTATAATCGGTCGCCACCACGTCCGGCGTGATGCCGTGCTCGCGCGCTGTCGCGGCGGTGATCGGCCCGATGCACGCGACGGTGATGCCTGCCAGCGCTTCCGCGGGGTCGCGCCCGTCCAGCGCGGCGACGAAACCGCGCACGGTGGATGAACTGGTGAAGGTGATGGCATCCGGGCGCGGATCGGCCAGCACTCTGCTGACGGTTTGCGGGTCTAATGGGGGACTGATTGTGCGATAGGCGGTCACTTCATCCACCCGCGCGCCCTTGTCGCGCAGCAATTGTGCCAGCGCCGGGCGGGCGATGTCAGCGCGAGGCAAGAGAATATATTGCCCTGCCACGTCGCCGATTTGCTCGGCCACCGCCTCAGCAACGAACTCCATCGGGATGAAGTCGGGGCGCAGACCGCGCGAGCGCAAGGCTTCCGCCGTCGCCGGACCGATGGCCGCAACGCGGGCGCGCATCGAGCGCCAATCGCCATTCAGCGCCGCCAGCCGTTCGGCATATGCCGCCACGCCGTTGACGCTGGTGAAGATCACCCAGCCATACATACCCGCGCCGACCGCCCGAATCGCGTCATCCAACGGCGCTGGGTCGGCGGGGACGATCTGGATGGTGGCAAGCGTGATGGGCTGCGCGCCGAGCGCGGCAAGGCGTTCCGCCAGTTCGGGGGCTTGCTCGCTGGCGCGGGTGATGATGATGCGTTTGCCCCACAGCGGTCTCCGCTCGAACCAGGCCAGCTTGTCGCGTAGCGCGGCGACGGGGCCAACCACCGTCACAGCGGGCGGCTTGATGCCCGCCGCTTTCACCTGCTGCGCGATATCGCTCAATGTGCCGCTGACCACCTCTTGCTGCGGCGTCGTTCCCCAGCGAATGACGGCGGCGGGCGTTTCGGGTGCGCGACCATGCGCCATCAACTGCGCCGCAATGCCCGCCAGGTTGCCGACGCCCATCAGGAAAATGAGCGTGCCGGTGCCGCTGCCCAGGCTGGACCAGTCGATATCGCTCGCGTCTTTCGTGGGATCTTCATGCCCAGTGACGACGGTGAACGATGCTGCCGTCGCGCGGTGCGTCACGGGAATCCCGGCATAGGCCGGTGCGGCGATGGCGGATGAGATGCCCGGCACCACTTCCCAGGGGATGCCCGCCGCGATCAACGCCTCAGCTTCCTCGCCGCCGCGCCCAAAAACGAACGGATCGCCGCCCTTGAGCCGCGCCACCGTCTTGCCGGCGCGCGCATGCTCCACCAGCAGCGCGTTGATCGCATCTTGTTCCATCGTATGCTTGCCCGCCTGTTTGCCAACGTAGATATATTCCGCGTCGGCACGGCCCTGCCGCACGATGGCGTCATCCACCAGATAATCATAGATGATGACATCGGCGGCTTGCAGGCAGCGCAACCCCTTCACCGTCAGCAGCCCCGGATCTCCCGGCCCCGCCCCAATCAGATACACCGTTCCCGGTTGTGTCTCGCTCATCGTCGTCGCTCTCAATCAGATGTCCTCTATCCGTTATAACATGACACATCCTCCTCTGGAAAGGGGAAAAAGTTAAGGATACTTCACCAAAACTCAGGAAAGTTGGGTGGGGGAACATCCTATGCTGCCATGTTGTTTGCGGTCATTCCACCGGCGTGGCACAATGAAGAAGGCATACCCGGAAAGAGGATTCTCATGCAGCCTTTCGCCATACAACCACCTGCGGCGTTGGCGGCCATCGAAGCAGATGCGCGTGCGATAGGATTCACCATAGGCTCTGACTCCCGGCGGCATCCATGTGGTGGATGATTTGCTCCCCCACGATGACTGGCAAGCCGAACATTACGAGCGGGCGGCACAGTTCGTGGCATCCTTTGCCGGGCAAGATAATTTGTGCGTGACGCAGCTTGATTGGGCCACCGGCATGCTGCTGGCTGTGCGACGTGGCTAAAAGAGGCTGGAGCATGACGAGCGAGCGCTATGACGCGGTGGTGGTGGGGTCCGGTCCAAACGGCCTGGCGGCGGCGATCACCCTGGCGCGGGCGGGCAAAAGCGTCGCGGTCTTCGAGGCGCAAGCGACGCCGGGCGGGGGCATGCGCACGGCGGAACTGACGCTGCCGGGCTTTCGTCACGACGTGTGCTCGGCCATTCACCCGCTGGGCATCGGCTCGCCCTTCATGCGAAGCCTGCCGCTGCACGAATTCGGTCTGGAATGGATTTTCCCCCCCACCGCCCTGGCGCATCCGTTGGATGACGGCAGCGCGGTGACACTGGCCGGGAGCGTGGAAGGGACGGCGGCGCAACTGGGGCGCGACGCAGGTGCCTATCGCAGCCTGATCGCTCCGCTGGCGCGCAATCGCGAAACCATCACGCAGTTCATCCTCGGTCCCTTTTCGCTGCCACGCCATCCGTTCGTCATGGCGCGTTTTGGCCTGCCCGCTCT
>JAJPKG010000025.1 GCA_021323815.1 Pseudomonadota bacterium | reverse complement strand
GCTCGCCTCATTCGTCCCGCTCCTGTTTTTCTTATGCCTCTTTTGCTGGAGCATCGTTACAGCGCTAGGGGTGTCATTTGAGGTGAGACGCTTCTTTGATGGCTGGGGCATGATGTCGTTCGATCTCAGCCTGCCTGCATTGATCATTGCATTGGTGACAGGGCATATCCTCATGCACCGGGCAAGAATGCAGGCTGTCCATTCAGCGGATCTGCTGTATGCGCGTGTTGGTCTACTCATCAGCTACAGCACGCTGATCGCTGTCGCCTATTTTTTCCTTGCGGGATTTTCCGCCTCGTTCGCCAGCCAACATTTTGGTTCTGGCTGAAGTCGTCGCGGGAAAGATAGTGCTCGGTTGAGGCGTTACGCCGCACCATCAATGCTGGCAGCCTCAAATATGTTCAGCGCATCAGCGTTATCTTTGCCCGGCACCGTGTGTTCATAACAGATGCATATGGTGCCGGGGCACCGACACACAATTGGCGCATGCTCGGCGTCGGCCTCGGCATGCTCTTGGCACAAAGAGGGGAGATTTCATCATGCCCGGCAGTCGTACTCGTCTCATACGCATCATTGCAGGTGCAGTCGCATGCATGATCTTCATCAGCTGTGCATGCTGCAGTCCCACCATCAGCAGCCCTAAAACGCCTCAGCCGGCTAACACACTTGATGTCACGGCGCAAGTCAGCGTTTCCAATCAGTCTCCTGACGCAGATGTTTTCGCCGCATTCTTTCAGTTTGGGAAAGAACTGGAATTTGCCGCAGGCGAAAAGGTCGAGTGTGATGGTCAACCACTTCCCTTTGAAAGCAATATTCTGTATTCTATCTTTTCCACCCTGAACGGCGGATATCATGGCCTCGTTCCCAAACTGCCGAAAGGGCAGGCCTATCGCTTCACCTATACGCCGGGTGGCTCGCTGCCCGCCGCGACGCTCAAGGTTCCTGTGCCATTCGAAACCTTTCCCATTATCGCGCCCACCCCCGGCACAACGTTGTCGCTGCGGCAGCCACTCGTGATCCAGCTTGGTCCTGGTCCGATCCCACAAGGCTCGGTGGATATTACATTGGAAGATGCTAGCCACTATCAATATCCTCCAATAACATATGACGCGGCATCTTCGATTACCATTCCCGCCAGTCAGTTGGCGGAGACCATTACGCCGCCGCCGCCGCCTACACCGCTTCCTGGGCAGCCGGCAGCCCCCCCACCCCATCAGTTCGCCCCTGGTTCAGGCGCGCTCGATCTGACGCTCACAATCGATACGCATCCAGCAACATCAGCGTTCGCCGCAGCAGAAACCAAGTATATTATTGCTGATAGCATTCCTGTGACGTGGACCACCTGAGCGCCAGAGGGGTGATAAGGAAATCTGCCAAGAGTCGCGAATAATACGCGACTCTTGACACATTGCTGTGCCAACGGACGGAACCGCTGATAAACAGGACCATAGGCATGTTTCTCTTGTCTTCTTCTTGTATGCTATAAGTAGGGGAGCGATGGCATCAAAGCACCTTGCGCGACATCGCGCCTCGAAGTATATTCATCGAGCGACAGGAAAGCAATGCGCACACCATTCTTTCGTTTCAGCGCGGCGCTGGCCGGACTGGCTGTGGTCACCGCTCTGCTGGCCGCATGTGGCAGCACCAGCAATGCGGCGACAAGCACATCAACCGGTTCATCAACGCCAACAGCCCCCGCAACGCCCACCATCACCCTCGACGCCACCACCCACTTATTCGAACCGTTCATCACCGTTGTTGATCCCGCAGCAGGCGGCACAACCGTGACCATCCTCAACAACGACACAGTGGCGCATCAGGTGCAATCCGTCCCATTGGCGGATAAATCCGAGCTTGCGTTCGTCAACCCCAGCGGCACCATCAACCGAACCATTGCGCCTGGCGGCAGCATCACGCTGAACCTCAGCAAGCCGGGACTCTATGACCTGTACGATCCCACGCAGGCGGCTGTTGACAAAATGACGAGGCGCGTCAAAACCAAGCCGGATGTGGCCGGTTTTCCCCATGCCGCTGAAGCGGTGATCTGGGTGAAGGGGACCATCCCTGGCTTGCCGGGCACCGCCAAAAACAGTGTTGTCGCCGGGCAAGACGACTTCCTGTTGGATTTCGTCGCGGTGAAAACCGGTGGCACGGTGGACTGGCATAATTATGACACCGACAAGCACTATGTCACGTTCCCCGATTCGTTTGGCCCCGGCATTAACCCCGCTAAGGTTGGGGACGGCCTCGACGAGATCAAGGGAACGGACGACGCGCCGCCCAAAGGCGGTGATGTGAAACTCACCTTCACCACGCCGGGCCTGTATTATTATTACTGTACCGCGCATGCTGACTTTGATTCGGGGCTGAACCGCGCCAACGCGCATCCTGACGCATCCGTCTTCCCGATTCCGATGGAAGGCTTTGTGCTGGTCGATTAGGGTCTGCGCTGCGCTTCAACGCAGCGTGAGTGAGCCGGTGGTTTCAACCGCCGGCTTTTTTTATGCACCGGATCGCCGCCCCTTGCGCAGAATGATCGTGTGACCGGTAAAACGAATGGGGGACCTGCACGCGCCTCTTGAGCGAGGTGTGATATAGTGATAAGCAGGCACTTCCCTGTTCGCCTGAAGCCTTGCCGCCCAGGCAGCCGTCGTTATTCGTAATTGCATGTTGTGGTTGTGCGTCCCACCTTCATGGCGAAAGAGAGGACATCAGTGGCTACCCGCGTGGGATATCGCGCGCTGATCGTCGATGACGAGCGGCCAGCATATCAGCTTTCCCAGTTTTTGCTGCGGCCTGACCTCAATGGCAAGATCATTCAAAGCTT
>JAJPKG010000180.1 GCA_021323815.1 Pseudomonadota bacterium | reverse complement strand
TGTCTTCATTGGGCTTGCCGCGTCGCGCCTGGCCCACGTCGCTGGCCGGCGAAGACACCCCCCAGCGCGATCCCGCGCACCTGGGAACCGTGCTGCGGGCAGCCATCCAGGAGGCCAATGCGCTGATCTTGAAACTGAACCGGCATGAGGGCGGCGACATGGGCTGCACGGTCACGGCCATCATCGCGCAGGGCGAGGCGGCATGCGTGGCCAACGTCGGTGACAGCCGCACATATTTCTTCGACGGCCATTCGCTCAGCCGCGTGACGACCGATCACTCGCTGGTGGCACGGCTGGTGGCTGCCGGCATGCTCACTCCCGACGAGGTTTACACGCATCCCCAGCGCAGCCAGATCTATCGCAGCCTGGGCGATGACAGCGAGATTCAGGTGGATCTGTTCCCGCACCGCCTGCGCGTTGGCGAGAGCTTTGTGTTGTGTTCGGACGGGCTGTGGGAGATGGTGCGCGACCCAGAGATCGAGCGGCTGCTGGCGCGCTCGGCGTTGGGAGATCCTCAGGCGCTGGCGCAGCAGTTGGTGGAAATGGCCAACGCGAACGGTGGGGATGACAACGTGAGCGTCTTAGTCATGCAGGTGGTGGCCTGATGTCCTTGCCGCTGATCGCCATCACATCGCAACTGGCGCGCGAGCCGCTGCCGGTCACCGGCGAGCAGCAGGTGGCCTTTCTGCTGGTGGAAGCGCGCGCCAGCGAAGCTCTGGCCGCCGGGGTGCGCCTGCCGCTGAATCTGGCGCTGGTGCTGGATCGCTCCGGTTCCATGCGCGGGCCGCGTCTGCAACATCTGAAAGCCGCCATCAAGCAGATGATCGATCACCTGACGTCGGATGACATCCTCAGCATCATTGCGTATGACGACACCGTGCAACTGGTCGCGCCAGCGGCACCGGTGACGGACCCAGAGACGCTGGGGGCGGCGGTGGATTTGATCGAGCATGGCGGTGGCACGGCGATGGCGCTGGGCATGAGCCTGGGCCTGGCAGAATTACGCCAGCACGCCGGCCCCAACTATCTGAGCCGGATGATCCTCATTTCCGACGGTGCCACTGAGGGCGCGGACCAATGCCTGACACTGGCGGAAGAAGCCGGCGCGGAAGGGATCTCCATCATGCCTATCGGCATTGGCGCGGAATGGGATGATATCTTGCTGGAACAGATCAGCGCGCTCAGCGGGGGCGACCCGCCCGATTATGTGCGCGTGCCGGCGGATATTTCCGCCAGCTTGATGCATCAGGTGCAAGCCGCCCGCGCGGTGGTTGTGCCCGGCCTGACGCTGGATATGCGCTTCGTTGCCGGAGTGACGCCGCGCCGGGTGACACGCGTCGCGCCTTTTCTGCGCCCAGTGGATGGCGGCGTCGAAGAACGCGCGGTGACGGTGCGCCTGGGCCATCTCGAACACGATCTGCCTCAGGCGCTGTTGTTGGAACTGCTGATCGAGCCGAAGCGCGGCGGCACCTTTCGCATCGCGCAGATCGAGTCGAGCAGCAGCGGGGGCTTGGAGGGGACGTTGGTGCGCGCCGACGTGGTGGTGACCTTCAGCGCCAGCGCCAGCAAGCGCCCCCAGATGCGTCCGGTGGTGCTCCACTATGTGGAGCGCGTGAACGCCGCGCGCATCATCAACCGCGCGCTGGACGATCCCCAGGCGGAGCCGACCGCCATTGCTCCGGCCATCGCCAACTTGTTCGATGCTGAGGGGCGCGAGCAGATCGAGATTCTGCGCGCGGGGCATCCGTTGTCGCCGGAAGGGCGCAAGGTGCTGCGCGCCAGGACCCGCGCCCTGACCAGCATGCGCCGCAAAGCTGCTGAATGAAGGAGGGGCGATATGGCAATCCGCTGTCGCAATGGACATGAGAACATGGATGGCGCGTTTTTCTGCGAGCAATGTGGGGAAGCGCTGGATGGTGATACGGTGCAGGCGGCCAGCGTCTGCGCCGTCTGTGGCCAGCCCAATGCGCCGGGCGCGGAAGCGTGCGCCAATTGCGGTGTTGCGCTTGCCCCAAGTTCCGGCGGTGCCGCCCGCGCCAGCCGTCTGGTTTTAGCCAATGGCGTCAGTTTCGATCTCAGCGAACTGGAAAGTGTGGTGATCGGGCGCAGCGATCCCGCTGCCGAGGTGTTCCCGGAGATCGATCTCGCGCCGTATGGCGGCGAGAAAGAGGGCGTCTCGCGCCAACATGCGCGCCTGCAACGTTCCGGCGAGCGATTCACCATCGAAGATTTGCACAGCGTCAACCATACCTATCTGAATAAGCAGCAACTCAAGGCGGAAACGCCCACGCCGCTGAAAAACGGTGACGAGTTGCGACTGGGGCGCATCATCTTGCGCTTCGAGACAGACTAGATGGTATGTTTTCACAGTGTGGCGCACGGCCTGCTGTGCTGTGCAAACATCTCTTGCCCCCTGATGTGAAATTCTCTATAATCGACGCGAGCGCCGCATCAGGGATGGTATGCGGACGGGTGAGGATATCTGCCAAGCGCGCACGAGATGGAGGAACATGGTATGCACCTCAACAACATCCCCGACTGGAACCCACGCCAGCGCCGCAACACGCGCACGCCCTTGCTTTTGGCGAGCGTATTTTGCATCGTCGCCATTGCGTCTGTCTCCGTCACTTTGCTCCTCAGCGCCAATGGCAAATCCGCCGCTCAGCAAGGTGCCAGCGGCATCATGACGAGCGTCACGCCGCATCCGCTGCCGCACGTGCCCAAAACGCCGCCGCCCGGAACATCACTGCCGCCCATCGGGTCGCATTTTCAACTGGGAAGCAACAGCACGCCGCTGGCGACGCCCTGCCCGGTGGAAACTGCCAATGTCACCCCGCGCGTGGCAGCGACCGGCACGCCCTCTCTGCATCTGACGCTGACGCCGACAGCAACACCAGGACCAGGGCGCAATGTTGCGCCGGTGTGCGGTGACGGCAAATATGTTGGCATGCATGTCGCTTGCCCTCTCCCTCCTGGTGCTTTCCCTAACCCTGAACCAACCCAAGATCAAGTGCGCCAGACGATGTATAACCTGGCGGTCAGTACCGGCTTTTACAATTTCAGCTTGATCGAAGCTGAGGGCTGGCAAGAAAGCGGGTGGACGGAGAACGTCATTGCGTGTGACGGCGGGCAGGGTGTGATGCAGATTCAGCCCGATACGGAGCAATGGTTGAATCAAACTTACGGCACCTCCTATTCGTCGCGCACGCTGGAAGGCAACATCAATCTGGGCATCGAGATGTTGGAGTGGCTGTACAATTACTACATCCCCTTCTGCAACCAGGGCATGCCGGCAGGCCAGACCTGCACCTGGGACACCGTGTGGCCCGGCGCGACCGATGGCGCGACAGTGCGCGAGATCGTCATCAGTTCCTATAACCAGGGTGTTGGCACTACCGCCAAATACGGCATCCAGAACTGGCAATATGTCAACAATGTGATGGCATTGCGCGCCCAGTTCCTTGCCGCCGAAAACTCGTAGGGTTGGCCCCACCCCCTCCCCAGCTTTAGTGGGGAGGGGGATTTTTTTATGTGTGATGTGGGATTTGAAGGAGTGAGCAGAGCTAGCGGTTGCCCTGAAAGTGGGCACGGCCATAGCATGAGTGTGAGCCTTTCGGCAGACATGGCACCCCGAATGCGATAGACTATGCTTGGAGGCGAGTGGTCTCCGCTTTGTGCGCTCTCGAAAGGATGATCGACTATGCAACGAACCACGACACTGCAACGGCCCGGCATGCTGGAGATGCTGACCCATATCGGCAAGACGATTCGCCTTGCCTTCGCATTGTTAGGGGACGGTCACGTCTCGTTTGTCCGCAAAATCGTCTTCATCGTGCCCTTGCTGGTGGCGGTCGTTGCCCTGCTGGCCCCGGAGACCGCCATCGCCGCGTTTGTCAGCACGATTCTGCCCGTCGTCGGCCCTGCCGTCGATCTTCCCGCCGATGCCGCCATCGACTGGATTTCGCTGGGGATCATCGGCTTCGCCATGTTGCGCGTCTTTCCGCTGCCGATCCTCAACGAGCATTATCAGCGCATCTTCCACCAGGGGGCTTATCCTGGGCGCTCGTGACGGCGTAGGAGAGCGCGCAAAGCTGAGCGCGATCGCGACACCATTCAAGGAGGATAACTATGAAGCTTTATGAATGTTTAGAGGTGGTGCGCCAGCGCAACCCGCACTACGTCATCGAGACCGACGGCCGGCAGTACACGGTTGAGGAATTCGCCAAGCATGGGGACCTGGCCTTGTTGCTTTCCGAGGCGCAGTTGATGTGGCAATCCATCGGCAAGGTACATCCCGATCAGCAAGTGGGGTTTATCGAGGTCGAGAAGAACACAAAGGCCAATGCCAAGCGGCAGCTCAAGCAACATGTTAGCATCCGCTATAAACCGTGAGCGGAGCGGAGGCAAGGCGGCGGTTGAAGCCACGCCTAAGGGCCTGATGGCGACGATGTGGGGGCGAGGCACGTTTCGCCTGTCATCTGCTGGGCGTGCTCGCCGGGGGTAGAGAAAGCCTCCGCACGGTCGCCGGGGGCAGAGAAGGCCCCCCGCACGGTCGCCGGGGGCTAAAGCCGCCCGGCTCGAAAAAGCAAGCCCCTGCGGGGTTGTAAGGCGTGCAGGCTCAGCCATCATCAAGTGCCCCTGCCCCAAGAAATGATGCGGGAAGGTGCTATCATAGAGCTTGCATTTTGCCTCTACGTGCCGTATACTGAGGATGCCAGGCAGGGCAGGATGACCCAACGAGGGAAACCGCACTCAGGGTGGCGGTGCTGCCGGGAAGTCCGGCGGTGCGGGTTGGCTCATCAACGGTTGCGCGCCGTGCTCCTACCAATGGGCGATTGCTGAAATTGGCAGACAGGCCAGACTTAGGATCTGGTGTCGCAAGACGTGCGGGTTCGAGTCCCGCATCGCCCACCCTTTTCATTATGCTCCCTCTTGCATTGTTGGTTATCACTCCGTGCCGAAGCCGTGTCTTCCTGACGGATGATCGGACTTCAACACGCAATCTCCTTTCTGTACCGTAGGGCATACGGAAACAGGTCCGCTTCGGCGGGCAAACGCTTGGGGACAGAGGGACCGCTGGATGGGCGCTTTGGCAACAGCAAGCAGATTGCTCAACAGATCCTGAACGTCCGCGCAGGTGTCAAGCAGGCCGCCCGCTAGCCAATGATGCTCTTTGACACTCTCCATGCCTCAAAAGCAGGGGCACTCTGGTGCCTTATATTGGTAGGTCGCGCTTCATGGCGCGACTATTTGTATATCCTTTATTCTGCCAGTTTCCCCCTGTGGCGCATGATGGTGCTATAATGAGAAAAGATCGTTCTTTTGCACATATCGCCTGAGTGGCTGGTCTCTCTGCCCCTTTCAGGCGTTCTGTATGGAACATATTCAGACCCCCTATCCCTGGAGGATTTGACGTGAACGTCACGGTTGAGACCACGCCTGAGAGTGACGCGCAATTCACTGTGCATCTCGATTGGCCCACCATTGATAAAGCCTCGGAAAAAGTCTATCAGCGCTTGGCGAAGACCCAGCGCATTCCCGGCTTTCGCCCTGGCCATGCGCCGCGGTCGATCATCGAGCGCATGGTGGGGCGCGACGCATTGTACGAAGAAGCCATCGAGGATCTGGTGCGAAACGCCGTTGTGGCGTCGGCGCGTGAGCATGAGATGACCCTGCTGGCCACGCCACACGCTCATGTGCATGAGATTCATTACGGCGAAGAGCATGATGTCACCGTCACGGTGCCGGTGTTGGGCAAGGGCGAGCTGGCCGATTACCATGACATCCACGTGGAACAAGAGCCGGTGGAAGTCACGGATGAAGATGTTGATAAGGTCATCGAGAACGCACGCGAGCGCGAGGCCATCTGGGTGCCTGTGGACCGCCCGGCGCAGATGGGCGACCGCGTGACCGTCGCGCTGAAAGTGGTGGTCGGCGACAAGACCATCAGCGACCTCAAGAACCATGAATTCACCCTGGTGGAAGACCGCACCGGACTCTACACCGGCATGGATCACGAGATCGTCGGGATGAGCGAGGATGAGACGAAGGAATTTACTCTCACGCTCCCAGCGGACTATCCACGGGAAGATCTGGCCGGCAAAGAGGCGCAGTATACGGTGACGCTGGAGCAGGTGGCCATCAAGGAATTGCCGGAGGTGGACGACGAGTTCGCCCAAAAGGTCAGCAAGCTCGACAGCGTGGAGGCCATGCGCGAGAGCATCCGCGCGGAACTGCTTCAGCAACGGCTGGCCACCGCTCGCCGCAACCTGCGCGATAAAGTGAATGACGCTGTGATGGAGCGCCTGACGCTGAGCGTTCCCTCGATGCTGGTAGATGCCGAGGTGGAAGATATCATCCAGGACCTCGCCAGGGTGCTGGGCAGCAACCAGATCGATTTTATGCGCTATCTGCAACTGATGGGCAAGAGTCTGGATCAGTACCGCGAAGAGACGCGCCCCGAAGCGTTGCGGCGCATCCGGCAGCGACGGATGTTGGAGCTGGTGGCCGAAAAAGAGGGCATCACCGTCACGCCGCAGGAAGTGCAGCAGGTGGTGGATGCCTATAATGCCACCACGCCGGGCGCGCGCCGGCTGCGTCTTTCGCAACTGCAACCGAATCAGCGCCGGGCCATCGAAAACAGCCTGCTGCGCGACAAGGCACAGGACTGGCTGATAAAGCATTTGACAGATGCAGAATCGTCCGCTACAGTTAGTGATGATCCAGCGGCGATGCTTGCCACCCTGAGCGGCGAAGCGGACGGAACGCCCGCCGAGCATATGGTTTCCCAGGCGGCTGAGCCGTCCGCGCCGGCTGGCACGGAATCATCTTCTGCATCGGAAGCAGAATAAGCACGATCGAAGGACCAGAGGCATTAGGATGATTCACTCACAACCGAGCCAGCCATCCGTGTCACTCACGCACCGGGTCGGCGCTCAACATATCGCCCGCGCCGCGAGCGCAGAGGGATGGTGAAGGCATGGCGACCATGAAAGGAAAAAGCATGACGTATCGCTGCTCATTTTGCGGCAAGACCCAAGATCAGGTGCAACGCCTGATCGCCGGACCGGGCGGGGTCTATATCTGCGATGAATGCGTGGATCTGTGCCGCGAGATCATCGAAGAGGAGCATACGTCAACGGCGGCGCGCCACTCGCGTCCGCCTTCCGGCAAGGTGCCGACGCCGAAAAAGATCTTCGAGCAGCTCAACCAATATGTCATCGGCCAGGAACGGGCCAAGAAGGCGCTTTCCGTCGCGGTCTATAACCATTACAAACGCATCAGCGCCGGCATGCAGATCGATGACGTAGAACTGGGCAAGAGCAACATCTTGCTCATTGGTCCCACCGGCTGCGGCAAGACGTTGCTGGCGCAAACGCTGGCGAAGATATTAGATGTTCCTTTCTGCATCGCGGACGCCACCGCGCTCACCGAGGCCGGCTATGTGGGCGAGGATGTCGAAAACATCCTGCTGCGGCTGATTCAGGTGGCGGATTTCGACATTGCCCGCGCCGAGCGGGGCATCGTCTATATCGACGAGATTGACAAGATCGCCCGCAAGGCGGATAATCCTTCCATCACCCGCGATGTGTCGGGCGAGGGCGTGCAACAGGCGCTCTTGAAGATCATCGAGGGCACGGTGGCGAATGTGCCGCCGCAGGGCGGGCGCAAGCATCCCCACCAGGATTTCATTCAAATCAACACGCAGAACATTCTCTTCATCTGTGGCGGCGCGTTTGAAGGGCTGGAAAAGGTCATCCAGAGCCGGCTGAACGCGAACCGCTCGATGGGTTTCCACGTGGCCCCGCCGGAAGATCCCACCGCCAGCGCGAACGCCGCCCTGTCGCAGGTGACGCAGGACGATCTGCTGAAATTCGGACTCATCCCAGAGTTCATCGGGCGCTTGCCGGTGACGGTCTCGCTGGAAAATCTTGACAAGGCCGCGCTGGTGCGCATTCTGACCGAGCCGAAAAACGCGATCGTGAAGCAGTATCAAAAATTCCTGCAACTCGACCGCGTGGACCTCGTCTTTACCGATGAGGCGCTGGAAGCGGCAGCCGAAGAGGCGTTGCGACACAAGACCGGCGCGCGCGGGTTGCGCACCATTGTCGAAGAAGTGCTGATGGATCTGATGTATGAACTGCCTTCCCGCACTGATGTGCGCAAGGTCATCATCGGACCTGATCTGATTCAACGTAAAGCAAATGCCCAGCCGCAGTTGATCCTGCGCGAGGGTCGCGGCCCCGCGACGGCTCATGGCCCCGCCGATGGCCACCTGCCGGATCTGCGCGAAAACGCATCGGCGTAACGCGCACATTGGCATCAACCATGCGGAGAGGCAAAGGGTCGCTATGCGGTCCTTTGCCTCCTTGCTCATGGCAGGGAAAGCCGTCTCTCCACTTCATCGTGCTGGACGCCTGACACGCGATGACCGAGGATGCAAACTGGCAGGAGCATCATCTATGCGCGAATATCCGCTGATCCCGTTAAAACAAACCGTTGTGTTTCCGCGCGTGCCCACCACGCTCACCCTCGCGCGCCCGCACCAATTGCGCGCGGCTGCCAGCGCATGGGAAGGCACACGCACCGTCATCCTGGTGAAACAGCGCGAGGCCGAGATCGACGATCCCCAGCCGGACGATCTGCCCGCCATCGGCACGCTAGCCCAGGTGCTTGCCTATGAACCGGAAGGCGAGACGGCGCAGCTCCGCGTGGACGGCTTGCGCCGCGTGCGCATCGAGTCCTTTGCTGCCACCGAGCCGTTTTTCTGCGTGGGCGTGGCGCGCATCAATGAGCCGTCGGGCACCACACCGGTGGGTCAGGCGCTGGTGCGGCATGCGCATGAGATCTTTGACCGCTATATCCAGTTGAACCATCGCTTTTCGGCGCAAGAGATCGAGCAGATCATGGGGTTTCGCTCGCCCTCGCGGCTGGCCGACGTGCTGGCGGCGAATCTGGTGGCTGACAACAACGCCCAGCAGGAATTGCTGGAAACGCTGGACCCCGAAGTGCGCCTGGAAAAGATCTGCGTCATTCTGGGTAACACCATCGAGGTGCTGGATCTCGATCAGCGCATTCGCCAGCGCGTGCGCGAGCAGGTGGACCGCAACCAGCAAGAATATTATCTGAAAGAACAACTCAAGGCCATTCAGCGCGAGCTGGGGCAAGATACGCTGACCGAGGCGCAAGAACTGCGCGAGCGCGTGGCGGCAAAGGGCATGCCCGAAGAGGTGCAGGCCAAAGTGCTGAAAGAGATCACGCGCCTGGAACGCACACCGGCAAATTCCGCGGAAACCGCTGTCATTCGCAACTACATCGACTGGATGCTGGTGTTGCCCTGGCAGGAACGCAGCGAGGACCGGCTAGATATCCGCGAAGTGCAGCGCGTGCTGGACGAACAGCAGTTCGGGCTGGATAAAGTGAAGGATCGCATCACCGACTTTCTGGCGGTGCGCCAGTTGCGCATGCGGCAATCACAGGCGGCGACAGGCAAGATCGATTATCGCATGGTCAATCGCGGGCCGATCATGTGCTTGATTGGCCCGCCGGGCGTGGGCAAAACCTCGCTGGGGGAATCCATCGCCAAAGCGATGGGGCGCAGATTTGTGCGCATCTCACTGGGCGGCGTGCATGACGAAGCTGAGATTCGCGGGCACCGCCGCACGTATGTCGGGGCGCTGCCCGGCAGCATCATCAACGCCATGAAGACGGCGGGCGTGAAAAATCCCGTCTTCTTGCTGGATGAGATCGACAAGGTCTCGTCTGATTACAAGGGTGACCCGGCGGCGGCGCTGCTGGAAGTGCTGGACCCGTCGCAGAACTCAACCTTCACGGATCACTATCTGGAAGTGCCGTATGATCTCTCGGAGGTCTTGTTCATCTGCACCGGCAACAACCGCTATGGCATCCCGCGCCCGCTGGCCGACCGCATGGAGATCATCGACATCCCCGGTTACACCGAGGAAGAGAAGATCGCCATCGCGCGCGATTACATCTGGCCACGCGTGCTGCGCGACAACGCGCTGACGCCGGAGCAGGTGCGCATGCCGACCAGTGTGCCGCAATGGATCATCGCGTCCTATACCCGCGAGGCGGGCGTGCGCTCGCTGGAACGCCAATTGGGGACGATCTGCGCCAAAGTGGCGAAGCGCGTGGTCAACGAACCCGACGCGCACGTCCGCCTGACGCGCAAGACGGTGGAGGAATATCTGGGCGCGCCGCGCTATAATGCGGATGAAGCGCCTGAGGGCGACCAGGTGGGTCTGGCGATGGGTCTGGCGTGGACGGAAACGGGCGGCACGCTGCTGCCGGTGGAGGTCGCCTTCATGCCGGGGCGTGGCGACGTGCGCCTGACCGGCCAGCAGGGCGATGTGATGCGCGAATCGGCCCAGACGGCGCATTCTTACATCCGCACGCGGGCTGAGGAACTGGGCATCGAGGCCAACTTCGCCGATCAGATGGATCTGCACCTGCACCTGCCGGAAGGCGCGGTGCCCAAGGATGGCCCCAGCGCGGGCATCACCATCGCCACCGCGATGATCTCGGCGCTGACCAATCGCCCGGTGCGCGCCGACACCGCTATGACCGGCGAGATCACCCTGCGCGGGCGCGTGCTGCCCATCGGCGGCCTGCGCGACAAGGTGCTGGCGGCATATCGCGTGGGGATCCGGCGCATTATCCTGCCGGCGGAAAACCAGAAGGATATCGCTGAGATCCCAGAGCGCATCCGCCACCAGATCACCTTCGTCCCCGTCACGCGGATGGAAGAGGTGGAACGCGCCGCGCTGTTGCCGCCCGATGATGCATCCCGATTGGAAGCAGTCACTCCTGATGGAACGATGCCACACTCGCCCGGCGACGACGCGCCGCGCACCGAGCCACCGCCGGCTACCACTGAGCAGCCGCCGGCGCAACTCAAACGCAGCGCCAAAAAGAAAAATGCCGGCGGGAAATAGCCATGCCTCTTAAGGTGAGAACGCCGGGCGGCCTATCCGGCATGCTTGGCGCATCAGAATCGACAATATCGAAGGATATGATAGCATGCGGGCGACTTTCGAGGGATGTGGTGGAAAGTTCGCCCGCGTTATGATGATGGCTCCAGCGGCTCGCCGATGGTTTGTGAGATGAGTTGATAAAAGGTGGAAGTGGCGAGCCGCTGATCCTGGCCATAGTTGATAGCAATCAGATCGCACGCGCTCATAGGAATGAAAGCAGCCGTGTCCAAAGGCGAGCTTCCGTTTCCATAAAAGTGCAAAATATAAGCATATGTTTGATAATGCTCTACACAGGCAGGTGATCGTTGGTCCGGTATATGCCCCAGTGAACGCCTCAGTCAGCACCGTCCCACTCTGCTCTACAATCGCTTGCATGCTGGTAACCGCCTGTTCGGGTAAGTATACTGACGGGCAAGCGTTTTGTCAAGAGTTCATCGCCTGGTTTTGTGGAATTTTCGGAAAAATTGGTCTTCTACGTGTCACATACGTCGAATTCTCGTTCTCGAGGGCAGGCTTCGTCGCGTAGCGTGAATGCGTGGTCTATGGAGTTTTCCAATTTGCACTGGATGCAGCCCGGAGGGGTTTCTTTTCCCAGCCGGGTGGTTTAACACCCGGCGCTCTCGCCCAGTGCTGGCCGCGCTCTTTTGCCAAACATCATTATTCGCCCACTCTCCCTACCAGTGGAACCAGTGGGGCGCGTTCGCCAGCACGTTATCCAGCAGCAGCATGGTTGCTGCCAGGATAACGAAGGCGACGACGAACGAGAGCGGGCTATAGGGCACGCCACGTGCTCGGCGGAACTCTTCCTCTTGCAGTTTCAGATATTGCAGGCGGGCCACGTCATATTGCACGGTGGTCACTTCATCGGCCAGCGCGGGTTCTTGGGGCAATTTATCCAGCCGAGTTGAAAGGTCGCGTTTTTGCGCCTGCACCTCGCTCAGCCGCGCCCCGCGCCAGCGGCGCACGCCAAGCATATAGGGGAAGCCGACGGCGATGAGATAGAGCAGCACAACGATGCCCAGCGCGCCGGGGGCGACGGGCGAAACGCGCCCATACGGCGTGGTGACGAGCGGCATGGTAAGCGTGGAAGCGTGCTGCGCGACGGCCAAAAAGCCGGCGAGGGCGACCATCGTGAAAAACGCCAGCACCGGCAGCGCGCCGATCAGTGCCAGGCGGCGCACGCGGGGCGGGCGGTCGTTATCGCGCGCCATATCGCGCCCCAGCATCCCTTGATAGATCAGCAGCGAGGGCAGCGCCACCAGCAGCGGCAGCGCGGCCAGCACGCCCACCGTGCCGGCCAGGATCACCAGCGGCAAGCCCAGCGCGTGATGCAGCGCCTGGGCGATGGTGCTGACATTGCTGAACGCGCCGCCGGACAGGAATTGGAAGTGCATGAGCCAGCCGGCATAGCCGACCATCCCCAGGCCGGCAGCCAGTGCCAGCGTTGTCACGATCCAGTTCCAGCCGGTGAGCAAGCCCTGGCTGATATGGCTTTCGGATTCGATCAAGCGCCAGCGCACCGCGCCCATGACGAAGCGCAACGAGACGCGCCCCACCAGCATCAGGCTGACGGCATAGGCCCACACGACGGTCAGCGCCAGCGCGGCGAAGGTGAGCGCGGTCGCGGTCGCCCCCAGGCCCAGCGTGATGGCGCTGGCCGCCACGCCGACCGATACCGCCGCGATGAAGCCACCTATCACCATTGAAATGAAGAGCAAGATGCGGAAAAAAATGATATGCGCCGTGCTCATCCCCGCGAAGCCGACGGCAGCGCGCAGATCTTCCAACGCGGTGCCCAGCCCGGCGACGGACGGGTTACCCCCATCGGATTTCAATCCACGCCGCCAGTAGGCCAGCGCCTCTTGATAAAGCTGGGTGCGGAAGC
>JAJPKG010000098.1 GCA_021323815.1 Pseudomonadota bacterium | reverse complement strand
GGAAGGTTTTCGGAGATTCGCAGAGGTCAGATGTATTGCGCCCAGCATGCTCCATCCGCATCGTTCCGTAAGGGCGATGGCATGCCTCGCGCGTTCAATGGGGATGAGAGAGCCTTGCCCGGTTTTTCCGTGGAGATTCCGTCTCCTCCGTGATTCGTTTGTTATAGGAGGTCTGTATGGCGCAGCGTGTGACGCGGGCGGGATGGGTGCAGCACGGGCGCGTGCGCGTGCGCGACGCTGCCGCCCAGTTGCCCGAACTGGAAGAGTTGCCGCCGGTCGAAGAAGATTTGGTGGCGGCGAGCGAGGCACTGGGCGAAGACTGGCACGCACGGTTGATGGCGGTGGAACATGCCGCCCATGCCCGGCTGGCAGAGGCGCAGGCGCAAGCCGAAGCGCGCATTGCCGAAGCCCAGGCCGAGGCCGAACGCTGGCGGCAACACGCCCTGGCCTCAGAATCCGAAGGGTATTCGCGGGGGTTCGCGGCAGGCTATGCCGATGGCGAGCGCCAGGGCAAAGCCGAGGCCGAGGCGGCGGTGAAAGCCGAGACGCGCGCTCTGGTGAATCAACTGAGCGTGCTGGCACGCCGCGCTCGCGCCGATATGCGCGCCGGCATATGTGAGGCGCGAGAAGGGGTGGTCGCGCTCAGCATGGAGATCGCCCGCGCCGTCATCGGCGAAGCATTGCGCGTTGATCCCCTGCTGCTGGCCAGGCGCGTTGAAGCGCTGCTGGCGGAGGTGGGGGATGCCAGCATGGCTGTTGTGCGCGTTTGCCCGCAAGATTTCGCCGCGCTGCAAGCAGTGTGGCCTGCCGCCACCCGCTCGCGGCGCAGTGGCGAACACGGCCCGCGCATTGTCGCCGATGGCACGCTCAGCCCCGGTGATTGCATTGTGGAAGGCCACACGCGCTATTTCGACGCCCGGCTGGAACCGCTGTTCGCCGCCGTCGCCGCCGCCTTTGCCGCCATCCCGCCGGAAACCCCGCCAGCGCGGGATGATGACGAACGGGAGATGGTGGCGTGATGCTCGATTTCACTCCCTATCATGCCGCTCTGCGCGAGCTGCGGCTGCCGGAACCGCTGGGCGTGGTGACGCGCGCCGTCGGCCTGGCGGTGGAAGCTCAGGGCCTCAGCGCCAGCATCGGGGATCTGTGCGTCGTCACCCCGCGCAACGGCGGCAACGAGATCGTGATGGAGGTCGTGGGGTTCCGCGATGAAGCGTTGCTGATGATGCCCTTCGCTGAATTGCGCGGGGTGGACCCTGGCAGCCGCGTGCGACGTGTCACTCAGGCTGCCTCGGTGCCGACCGGAGCGGGATTGCTGGGGCGGGTCATCGACGCGTTGGGCAATCCCATCGATGGCAAGGGTCCGCTGACAGATGTGCGACGCACTGCGGTTCGCGCCGCACCGCCCGCCGCGCTGGAACGCCCGGCGATCAAGGATATCTTCACTACCGGCGTGCGCGCCATCGACGGCGTGTTGACCTGCGGCGTGGGGCAGCGCGTTGGCATCTTCGCCGGCAGCGGCGTGGGCAAATCGACATTGTTGGGGATGATCGCGCGGGGCGGCAGCGCGGACTATAACGTCATCGCGCTGGTGGGCGAACGCGGGCGCGAGGTGCAAGAGTTCATCGAAAAACAACTGGGCGAAGAGGGCATGCGCCATTCCATCATCGTCGTGGCAACCTCGGATCAGCCGGCGCTGTTGCGGCTGAAAGCGGCTTGGCTGGCAACTGCCATCGCGGAAGAGTTGCGCGCAGGGGGCGCGCATGTGTTGTTGCTGCTGGATTCCGTCACGCGGGTGGCGATGGCGCAACGCGAGATCGGCCTGGCGGTGGGCGAGCCGCCCGCGCTGCGGGGCTATACGCCCTCGGTCTTCGCCCTGCTGCCGCGCCTGCTGGAACGTAGCGGCACCTCGGCACAGGGGGCTATCACGGCGTTTTATACGGTGCTGGTGGAAGGCGACGACATGAATGAGCCGGTGGCCGACACGGTGCGCGGCGTGCTGGATGGTCACATCGTTCTCAGCCGGCGGCTGGCGACGGAAAATCTCTATCCTGCCATCGACATTTCGGCCAGCATCAGCCGCGTCATGTCGGATATCGTCACGCCGGCGCACCTGAGCGCGGCGGCGCGCTTGCGCGATGCGCTGGCGACCTATGAGCGCCACCATGATCTCATTGCCATCGGGGCCTATGTTCCCGGTTCCAGCCCGGCCATCGACGCCGCCCTGGCGCTGCATCCCAAAATCCAGGCCTTTCGCCGCCAGGATCACCGGCAATTAGAGTCCTTTGACCATACGCTGCGGGCGCTGGATGAGGCAACATGGTAGCGGAGGAGATCGGCATGCCCACGCCCCAAGCGTTTCCCTTGCAAGCGGTGCTGGAACAACGCCGCCATCTGGAAGAGCAGCGCCGGCACGCGCTGGCCCAGGCGGAAATGCGCCTCGCCCAGGCCCGCGCCGCCGAAAAGCTGCTGCAAGCCGGACGCGCCGCCGCCGCAGCGGAACTGGCCCAGGCACAGCAGGCGCAAAGCGTGGATGTCTATACCCTGCAAGCGGCCATCAGCCGTCTGGCGCGCGCCGAGGGCGAAGTGATGCGCGCCCATCTGGCTGCTGACG
>JAJPKG010000149.1 GCA_021323815.1 Pseudomonadota bacterium | reverse complement strand
CGAGGTCGTCGCGGCGACACTGGCCTGTGGCAAGCTCGGCGCGATCTACATCCCCATCTTTTCCGGCTATGGCGCGGAAGCGACGACGACGCGGCTGCGAGATGCTGGCGCGAAGGCGCTGGTCACCGCCGACGGCTTTTACCGGCGCGGCAAAGTGGTGACGATGTATGAGACGGCGGACGAAGCGTGCAAGCAAGCGCCTGCGGTGGAAAAGGTGCTGGTGGTGCGCCGCGTAGGCCGCGACGTGGCGCTGAATCCGGCCCGCGATGTCTGGTGGCACGACGCCGTGGATGGGCAACCGGGCGATTTCGCCACCGTGCAAACCGACGCTGAAGATCCCTATATGATCATCTACACGTCTGGCACGACGGGGCGGCCAAAGGGTGCGGTGCACGTGCATTGCGGCTTTCCGGTGAAGGGCGCGCAAGATATGGCGCACTGTTTCGACATGCAGCCCGACGACACGCTCTTTTGGCTGACCGACATCGGCTGGATGATGGGGCCGTGGGCCATCAGCGGCGCGCTGATGCTGGGCGGCACGCTGCTGATCTATGACGGCACGCCGGACTATCCCCGACCGGATCGGCTGTGGGCGCTGGCGGAAAAGCACCAGGTGACGATCATGGGTGTCGCGCCGACGGTCATCCGCGCGCAAATGTCGCACGGCACCGAGCCGATAACCAAGCATGATCTCTCGTCGCTGCGCATCATCGGCTCAACCGGCGAGCCGTGGAACGTCGCGCCCTGGAAGTGGTGCTTCGAGCATGTGGGCAAGGGCAAAGTGCCGATCATCAATTATTCCGGCGGCACGGAGATCTCCGGCGGCATCGTCGGCGGCACCACCATCACGCCGATCAAGCCGTGCTCGTTCTCCGGTCCGGTGCCGGGCATGGCGGCGGATGTGGTGAATGAGGATGGTCAGCCGGTGCGCGGCGCGGTGGGCGAACTGGTCATTCGCGGCCCCTGGCCCGGCATGACGCGTGGTTTCTGGAACGACCGCCAGCGTTACCTGGACACGTATTGGTCGCGCATCCCCGGCCTGTGGGTGCATGGCGATTTCGCCGCCATCGACGACGACGGCTTCTGGTATATCCTGGGGCGTTCGGATGACACGATCAAAGTGGCGGGCAAACGCCTCGGCCCGGCAGAAGCCGAATCGGCGGCGGTGAATCATCCTGCCGTCGCGGAAGCAGCGGCTATCGGCGCGCCGCACGAGGTGAAAGGCGAGGCGCTGGTACTCTTTGTAGTGCTACGCCCCGGCCAGGTGCCCGGCGACGCGCTGCGCGAGGAAATCCGCGCCACCGTCGCCGCCACGCTCGGCCCCGCGCTGAAACCGGAATCCATCGTCTTCGTCAGCCAGCTCGCCCGCACGCGCAACGGCAAGATCTTGCGCCGCCTGATGCGCCAGAGCTATTTAGGCGTGCCGCTGGGCGATCTGTCATCGCTGGAAAACCCGGCGGCGCTTGAAGAGATCGCGGCGGGGCGATAAAAGCGCAGGACACGTCCGTTGGGGGGTAAACCCACCCGGATCGAGAAAGAAAGCCCTCCGGGCTGCGGGGCGACGCCGGTGGTGAATCGCACAATAGCTGCCGGGTGTACATGAGTGACACAATACGTTGGCCGTGCTACCCTACGCCTTTTGCCATACGCGATCACGTTTCCTCACAGCCCCAGAGGGGCTTTGTCTTTCGAGCCGGGGGATTCTATCCCCCGGCGATCGTGCCGGGCGACCGTTGATGAGCAAGCTCAACGCTTCGTCTTTCGAGCCGGGGGATTCTATCCCCCAGCGGGCATGCCCTGCGGGATCCGTTCACCCCGCGCATAGCACTCTGCGCACCTTTTCCGCGATGCGCGCGGCATCCGGCAGATAGGCCGCTTCCAGTTCGGTGGCGGCGGGATACGGCACGTCGGGCGCGGCGAGGCGCATGACGGGGGTGCGCAGATCGGTGAAGCAGTGCTCGGCGATCTGCGCGGCGATCTCCGCGCCCAAACCGGCGGTGAGCGTGTCTTCGTGAACGATCAGCGCCCGGTGCGTGTGGGCCAGCGATTCCGCAATCGCGGCGTGGTCCAGGGGGGCCAGGGTGCGCAGATCCAGCACCTCGGCGCTGATGCCCTCGGTTTCCAGGGTTTCTGCCGCTTCCAGCGCGTGATAGACCATCGCGCCATAGGTGATGATCGTCACCTGCTCGCCGAAGCGCCGCACCTCCGCCCGGCCCAGCGGAATGACGTATTCTTCTTTCGGCAGCGGCTCGCGCAAGCGGCGATAGAGATAATGATGCTCTAAAAACAAGACGGGGTTATCGTCGCGGATCGCCGCCTTGAGCAAGCCCTTTGCATCATAAGGCGTGGCGGGCGCGACGATTTTGAGGCCCGGCACGTGGGCGAACCAGCCTTCGGGATTCTGCGAGTGCCAGGGGCCGTCGTGCGCGCCCATCCCGGAGGAGCAGCGGATCACCAGTGGCACACGCAGCTTGCCCGCCGTGCGCCAGTGCATCTTCGCCGCCACCTGCACAATGGGGTTGAACGCGCCGGAAAGGAAATCGGCATCGGGCAGATCCACCACTGGGCGCAAGCCGCAGATCGCCGCGCCGACCGCCGCCCCGACCAGAGCGGATTGCGTCACCGGCATGTCGATGACGCGTTCCGCGCCGAACCGCGCTTGCAGCCCGCTCGTGATCGCCTGATGGCTGTGCGCCCGGTCCCCTACGTCTTCGCCCATCAGGATCACGCTGCTGTCGCGCTCCATCTCTTCGCGCAGCGCGTCGCTGACGGCCTGAGCATAGGTCGTCGCCGCGCCGTTGGTCAGTTCCATATCCCCTCCCGTTCAACCGCCCGGCGCGGAGCCGTGATGATCTCGTCTTCAGTGGTCGGCGGCACGGGATCAGGCGCAAACAGGCGATCGGTCAGCGTGGCGGGATCGGGTGCGGGGCTGTTGCGCGCGAAGGCCAGCGCGTCTTGCACCGCCTGAGCGATGCGCGTGCCATATTCGAGGATCAGCGCGTCATCCAGCAAACCCAGATTTTCCAGGCGACGGGCATACAGTTCGATGGGGTCGCGCTGCCGCCACTCATCCAGCGCCGAGGGGGGCATATAGTTGGCGGAATCCGCCGCGCTATGCCCCTGCATGCGATAGGTCTTGGCTTCGATCAAGCTGGGGCCGCGCCCAGTCCGCGCAATCTCCGCTGCCTGCTGGGTGATCTCATAGACTGCCAGCGCATCATTGCCGTCCACCACGTGGCCGGGGATGCCATAGGCCGCCGCGCGATCCGCCAGGTGCTTGATGCGAAACTGGCTGCTGGTCGGCGTCCTGGCGGCGTAGCCATTGTTTTCGATGATGCAGATCAAGGGGAGGTCCAGCGTGGCGGCAAGGTTCATGGTTTCATGGAAATCACCGGTGTTGGTGCCACCATCCCCAACGAAAGCCAGCACCACGTGGCGCTCGCCCCGCGTTTTCATCGCCAGTGCAGCGCCAGCGGCGACCGGCAGCGCCAGACCCGGCAGGCCGGTGGACGGCAGCACCCAGCGCGTCGCCATGTCTGCGATGTGCAACTGGCCGTCGCGCCCCTGGCTGGGGGCATCCACGCGCCGCAGCCACTGCGCCATGATCTCGCGCGGGGTGATCCCTCGCGCCAGCAGCGCCCCCAGGTCGCGGTGCTGCGGAGCCAGCACGTCGCCGGGCTGCAAGGCGCTGGCCGCGCCCACCGTCGTCGCTTCCAGTCCCCGCGCCGTATAGACCGTTCCCTGAATCTGCCCCTGATGATACATCTCGCGCGTGGCGTCTTCCACCGCGCGCGTCAGGCCCATCAGATAATAGATCCCCAGCAAATCATCGCGAGCGAGATCAATCACCGTCGCTACCCCCAGTCAATGCGCATGCCTCCTGCATCGGCGGCAGGAATGAGGTTTTGCCCAAGTATAGCACAAGCTCAGGGCGCGGATAAGGATGATGGCCCATACGGCAGGGCGGGCAAACTGGCACACCATTCGCTACCCTTGCTCGCTATGAAAGCGACCGAAAGGACAAGCGCGATTTCCCGCCATCCATGTCTGCCGTCGCGCCGAGAGCAGCATTCCTGCCAGCGAGTTTACTTGTTGAATGACTCGATCTCCCACACGAAAGATATGACCACCTCGTTGCACCTCTGGTTTATGTGGTGCAGCAGGATTGAGAAGCGATTGGACAAAGCCATTCAGATTGCGCGTTCCAAGTTCCCCACGAGTCGGTTGAGCCTCTCTTACTAGCCACAGGAAGTTAATAGGTTGTTACTCCGGTGAAGACACAGCGCGCAACACGAAGTGAAGGCACATAATAATAGGTGCTTTCCATCCCGTTTGCTGCCCACCAATCACGGCAGGTTTTGCGTTGGCCAACCTCCTCGATTCCTGCAAGCAAATCAAGGATTGATTGGGTAAAGCGCATATTTTTGACAGCAGCAACGATCTCGCCATTCTCAACCAGGAATGTGCCATCGCGCGTCGTGCCTGTTGCAATCACTTGTCGTACATCTGGGAGATGGGTATAGTGGAGGCGCGAGATGCGCAGCCCACGAGTAAGATTTCGCGTTAAATCATCAGCAGTGCTTGTCCCACCAGGCATCACAATATGTTCAGGCAATGGGTCTTCTGTCTCCCATGGACTGGTCGCATGGCCGTTTGATGGCTCAGACGGAGAGCGTCGTGACGCTGTAGCCGTATCCGTTGCCACGTCGATAGCGATGCCATCGGTAATTAGGGGAAGGTGCTGTGCAGCATGTCCTTCGTAGTCAATAGGGATAGGCATACAGGCAGGATCAAGGGGATCATCCCAGAGAGTGACTTGAGCACCGGTGACTTGGGTACCAAAGCGATCTGCCATAAACGACATACCCTGTTCGACAGCAAGTGCGCCCATTCCCCAGCGAACAGGAAAGCGGAGAAAATCAGCAACGCAATTGGGTTCCAGGACCGCAGCATAATCGCCTGGTGATAATGTTATCTGATTACGATTGAGACGGCATTTCGTGATTGCCTCGTTAGCTATGTCAACGGGTGAGAGCGTTGCTGCATCGCGAGTAAGCGCATCTGCATAGCCTGTGCCTTCACCATTATCAACCAACGTGCGCAGAAACGCTTCTGTTGTTGCAGTATATGAGCGAACCCCAAGAGAATTAACGACCGCAAGTTCTGTCATGGCGGTGATGGCAGTCCCAAACGCCTGAAATCCCGCTGAACGGGTCTGATCGATAATTGTTTGTATCCATGCAGCCCGTTCTTCTGGTGTTGCCTCAGCAGTCTCAGGAAAGAAAAACGGCGCAGCGATAGTTATGGGGGATGTATATGATGGGGCCAGTGGAATCGTTCGTGCGGAAGCATTTGCCCTGTTTCCAGCAAGATAAGTTGTCGGTGGCTTTTTACTCGTATCAGCAGGTAGATTGCGAGCGATTGTCGTCGCATTTTCTATGGTTTGTCGGAGTGAATCAAGGTCAAGACGATTGGTAAAGACTCGCGCGCAGGCAGTCCCAACAACGGCGCGGACGGCGATGCGCGTATTGGTTGCACTAACATTTTGGCTGATTGCATTATTGGCATACCGTGTTACTGCCTGCTGGCCAACTTCCAACACGATTTCGGTTTGATCAGCTAAACTCATGTTCAGAACATCTTCGAGCATCGAAAGCGCTTTGACTTCCCCAATCATATGCTCCTGTGCCATTTTTCGGTTCCTTTCTTTCTCTGCAACTGCATTTCACTGAGAAGCATAACACAATACGTTTTGCCCTTGTTTGTAGGGATTGCGTCGGTGCTTCCAGGCAAGCAAAAGATAAAATTACGGCTGCTTTCGAGGTAATTGCGAGTATGGCGTTGGCTCGAAATACAAATCGCGTTCTATCTGTAACCCTAATGGTCCGCGTGCCGCTCGTAATTCATTGAGAGAGAAGTAGCCCAGTTCAGGAAGGAAACCATCGACGAGGCCAAAGAAGATAACATCATTGTTCTCAGGTTCTGTCCCGTCCCGGTGTGCTTCAAAGACATACCATGTCCAATCAGAATCAGGCATGAAGTATTTCACCACTGCCAACGGGTCTGATTGCCGTTCTGTTTCGCGATGCTTGGGCAATTGCGCTTCTAGTACTACAGTGACACTTAGGAGAAAACCATGGTAAACTGTGAGCCGGAGGCGAAGCAGGTGACCATGGAAGAACAGGGCGGTGCAGAGAAGGCTGACGAGGCT
>JAJPKG010000347.1 GCA_021323815.1 Pseudomonadota bacterium | reverse complement strand
GATGATTGGCAAACAACACCGCTTGCACTTCTTGCGGCAAGATGATGGCGGGAATGATGGTCCAGTGGAAGTTGACGGCGATCCAGAAGAGGGAAAGCTGGATGAGACCCCAGGTAGAACGCGCGGGGGGCGCATCGGTCTCCAGAGCTGCGGACGCGCTCACGTCGGTAACGGCCATGTTCTGCACCTCGCATTCGTCGCTGTTGGTTGCAATCTTTTCCCCACCCCATCGTGAGGAGCTAGTGCGACACAGTATAGCACGCGGGAGCGTGGTTGGCGAGAGAAGAACGCGCTCGCGTTGCGACAGATTTGCGACATTCCCCCGCGCATTCCGCAGTCCGTCACCCGTATAGTCATCTGTGGATGAATGTCTCCAGAGGTGCATGCGAAAGCGAGGAACATCATGCGACAGCATAGCCATACAGCCGGAATGATCCTCTTGCTCGGCGTCATCACATTGGCGGCGACGGGCTGCCGGACCATCACCACGCAACTTAGCCCAGGACAGATCAAGGTTGCTATCGACATCAAGGATTATCGCATGGGCAAGACGCAGGTGGGCGTGCATTTCACCGATGTCAGCGGCGACACGGTGGAGTTTGTGCACGGCGAAACGGTGCAATGCAACGGCGTCTATCTGGCCTATGACAGTGGCTTCTACGCGCACCTGTTCGGCTATGGCGCATATTCCGGCGAGGTGCCCTTGCAGCCCAGCAACGGCACATATACCTTCACCTATACCCCAGCGGGCGGCAAAGCCATCACCATCCCCGTCGCGGTGGTGAATGCGCCGATGCATATCACCCAGCCCCACAACGGCGCGACGGTGCCGATCCCCAACGGTTCGCCGCTGGTGGTCTCTTATCAGGCGAGCGGGCTACCCAACACCGGCATCTATGGCGTGGCCAGCGACAGCCGCTATCACATTGCCATCGGCTTCACGCTGGATGAACCCGGCAGCGTTTCCTTCAAAGCCGACAACTTCCAAAATTTCGCGCCCGGTCCCGGCAATATCTCGCTGGCGCGCGTGACCAACGGCGCACAGGGGAACACCCCCTTCGCTCAGGTCAGCACCAGCTACGAAAACATCCAGACGATTCAGATCACCTGGCAATAGGGGTGACGGCACACCTGATCATCTTGCTGGATCGCGCCCGCGCCGATCTGCTACAATACGGGTTGCCGATATCAGCGAGGAGGCGCGAGCGATGGCGAAGGTGACGACGGGAACAGGCGATGACGGCTATACGGGGCTGTTGGGCGATGTGCGCGTCCCGAAATATGACCCGCGCCCCGACACCTTCGGCACGGTGGATGAGGCGACTTCGGCGCTGGGCCTGGCCCGCGCTCTGACGGCGGATGACGAGATCCGCGATCTCATCCTGCACGTGCAGCGCGATCTGTATGTGCTGATGGCCGAACTGGCGACTCCGCCGGAAAACCTGGCGGCGGTGGGCATGCAGATCACCGCCGAGCACGTGCGCTGGCTGGAAACCACCGAAGAGGATCTGAAAAATCGCGTCGCCATCCCCAACAAGTTCGTCATCCCCGGCGACACCACTGACGGCGCAGCACTGGATCTGGCCCGCACCATCATTCGCCGCGCCGAACGCATGGCGGTGAAGCTGCTGCACGACGGTGTCATCAGCAATCCAGAGGTCCTGCGCTACCTGAACCGCGCCTCAGACTTCGTCTTCATCCTGGCACGCGTGGTTGAGATCAGAACGGGGGGAAGCACGCTGGCAAAAGAAGAAACGAGCTAGCTTTGCAAAAAGCGCAAACCCTCATCAAAGCGATCAGAGCACAGACAATTCAAACCACTCAATTGCGCCAGCACCCCAGGAACCCTGAAATCTTTATAATTGCGGCTGATGAAACATTTCTTTTCTCCATCTCCTTATCAGGGGTCAGGTCTTGGTACGCTTTGACCTCGGTTGCCGCGATCAATTGACCATTTTCGCCTCGAACGAGCAGATCAAAGATAGGATTTGACATAGAACATCTCCTTTCAATCTTCCAGCAGCCCGCGCCGCATGGCATATTTCACCAGCTCTGCGCGGCTGTGCAGATTCAGCTTATCCATCACGTGGGTGCGATGGGTATCCACCGTCTTGGGACTGATGACCAACCGCTCGGCGATCTGATTGTTGGTCAGCCCCTCGGCCACCAACTTCAGAATCTCGCGCTCGCGCTCGGTCAGATCGTTATAGCTATCTTTTTCCTCGCCGGCTTTCACGCGCTGAAGGTAGTCGCCCACCATCATCGACTGCGCGGCGGCGGAAAGATAAAAGCGCCCGCTCTGCACCGCGCGAATCGCCTGGATCAATTCGGTATCCGCCGATTCTTTCATCATATAGCCCGACGCGCCAGCGCGCAGGCTTTGGAAAAGATAGCCGTCATTCTCATGCATCGTTAGCATCAGCACTTTGACATCCGGCAGCGCCTTCTTGATCAATTTGGTCGCCTCGATGCCGTTGAGTTCGGGCATGGTGATATCCATAATGACCACATCGGGGACCAGGCGCTCGGTCTCGCTCACCGCCTGCCGCCCGTCGCTGGCCTCGCCCACGACGATGATATCCGGCTGGGCGTTGAGCATAATGCGCAGGCCGGCACGCAAGATGGTGTGATCGTCCGCCAGCAAAACGCGAATCTTTTCCGGTGCAGGTGTTTCCACAGGTTGCCTATGCCTCACTTCGCTTGCCTGGTAATGGGATGGTGACATCAATGGTGGTGCCTTGCCCTGGTTGCGAGGCGATCTGTAATTGTCCATCTAATAACATCACGCGCTCGCGCATGCCCATCAGGCCCAGCCCGCCCTCGTTGGCCGGCTTTTTCAGGGGAGCGTTGGCATCGAAGCCACGCCCGTTATCATGCAGATGCACGTGCGCCACACCCTCGCGCTCGGTCAGATCGACGCTGATCT
>JAJPKG010000412.1 GCA_021323815.1 Pseudomonadota bacterium | reverse complement strand
CCATCCGCCCAGCTGTACCTGGCTGATGATCACCACCGCTGCTGCCGCCAGCGCAACGGCTCCCACTGTTTGCGCCCCGCGCCATGCTGTCGCCGCTGTGCATGGCGCAGTCAGCGCAGGCGAACTTGGCGGTTTTAGCCCCGCAGGCTCATGCGTTTGTTGGCTGGTGGCAAAGACCCAACTTCGCGCCAGCCAATAGCTGCATAGGGTGCTGCCGCAGATGGCCAGCACTTGCGCCGTAATGCCCTGATGCAGCCACAAGAACGCTCCGGTGAACAACAGCAGATTGATCAACAAGCTGCCGGCCATCGCCAGATGATAGCGTCCCAGGCGCGCGAGCGGTCTGGTGCCGTCGTCCTGCGCATCGCCCCAGGTCAGTCGGTGATTGAGCGCGAAATTGTTGATGATGCCAGCCTCGGTGCCGCCCAGCCAGCACAGCCATACCGGCGCGCGCAGGTGGGCCAGCAGCGCGAAGCACAGCACATTCACCAGCACGCCGACGGCACCCACCGCGCAGAATTTCCAGAACCGCCCGGCGGCAGGCACCTCGCGCAGCAGGCGCGCCATGTGCTGCAACACCTGCATGCCCTGCATGAAATCCGATTTGCTGGTGCCATCGTGGCGCTTGCGGAAATGATAGGGGACTTCGACGATGGTTGACCACGAACTGCGAACGAGCACTTCCAGGCTGATCTTATAGCCAATAGGCCGCAGCCTGACGCCTTCGACCAGGCTGGTGCGAATCAAGAAGAAACCGCCCAACGGATCGGAGACGCGCATCAACTGATCGGGGAAAACGAGTTTCGCCGTCCATTTCAACCCAACGGAAAAGAGACGGCGACTCAGCCCGTCCAGGCCGTCATAACTGCCACCATTTTTATAGCGTGTGGCGATGACGATGTCGGCGTTTTGCGCTGTCGCCGCCTCATACAGCCGGCGCAAATCCGCCGGGGGATGTTGCAGGTCGGCATCGATGACCGCCACATAGCCTGCTCGCGCTCGCCGCATGCCCAGTTCCACTGCCGTCGCCAATCCGCCCTCACGCAGCGGCCCTTTGGGGCGATGTTCCAGATAGACAGCGAACTCCACCGAGGCCAGATCATGAGCGGCCCGGCGAATAACGGCGGGGGTGTCATCATCGCTATCATCAACGAGAATGACTTCGGTGAAAATGCCGCGCAACGCGTCACGCATCGCGGTCAGCAGCGGCATGATGTTTTCGCGTTCATTGCGCGTCGGCACCACAACGGTCAGTTGATATGCCTGCGGCGTCCAAACCGGCGTTTGTGCCTGTTGGCGTTCCGTTGTCTCGCGTTCGATGATCGCTTGGCTCGTCATAATGAAATCCTACGGTTTACCTTCAGACCTATGCAGAATGCACGCTCATTGCGATATCTGCCGCGCGGCTTCGCTCCGGCATTTTCGGCATAGAAAGACTTCAGCCCCTCTTGCGCGCTGCACTGAGCGCGTGTGGGCTTTTCAAGCAATCACAGGGGATGCGTGGTTATGGGAAGATGTCTTGAATGTCGTTGATATTTGCTGTCGCTACAGAAAACAAACGCAATTGCTTTGCTTTGTTGCTGCTCCATTGATGCACAACCATCGCCCTCAGCACACTCGGCTGGGGCGTGCCACCCAAACCACCTCAACATCCAACCCTGCCGGCATCGTTGACCTTGCATATTTTTCTTGTTTTACTGGTCACATGCCGAACACACGCAGTGTATCTCATTCCAAACGGTTTCGTCAAAGCCCTATGCCCTATTGACCATAGGCTCATGCATTCAAGACACCCTGTGGTGATGCGAGAACAGACACTATTCTTGGGAAAAGACGATGCCTGCGCCCAGCGCTTTCACGGCAGAACAGATGGGGTGTGGCCCCATCCCCCAGCAGAGCCGGAGGGGGACCACAAAGGCGCAACTACTTATGCAACCCCCTATGGTTGCTCCACCGTCATCTGCAAGCCGTGTTGCGGGCGCAGCGTCACCATCGGCTGTGGCACCACCGGAAAGCCCGGCACCAGGCGCAGGCGGACGTGCTGGGTGATGGTCGCCAGCAGCAGGCGCGCTTCCATCTGGGCGAAGGGCATGCCGATGCACATGCGTGGCCCGCCTCCGAAGGGGAAATAGGCGAACTGCGGCACGTCTTGCGGGTGCTGCGGATCGAACCGTTCCGGCTTGAACTCAAGCACATCGCTCCCCCAGATTTCCGGGTTGCGGTGCATCACCCATTGCGACATAAAGACCACTTGCCCTTTCGGCAGGTGATAGCCCTCAATGTCGAAATCGCGCGAGGCCATGCGCCCAATGGCCCACGCTGGCGGGTAAAGCCGCATGGATTCTTTGATGACCATGTCGGTGTACGGCAGGTTGGGCAGATCTTCCACTGTTGGCGGGCGGTCGCCCAGCACGCGGGCGATTTCCTCGCGCAGCAGGGCATCTTTAGCGGGATTCTGCGAGAGCAAATAGAACGTCCAGGCCAGAGCGTTGGCGGTGGTCTCGTGCCCAGCGGCGAAAAACGTCATCGTCTCGTCGCGCACCTGCTGATCCGTCATCATGGTGTTGTCTTCATCCTGTGAATGCAGCAGCATCGACAGCACGTCGCCCTTGTCTTCGCCGCTCTTGCGCCGTTCCTCAATGATGCGATAGATCGTCGCGTCCAGCTTGCTCTTGCCGCGCAGATAGCGGCCAAACGGCGTGAAAGGCAGATTGATGCGCAGCAGATTTTGCCACGCCAGCCGCCGGTCGCCGGGGAAGGTGATCACGTCGGTGAAGGCGCGGCCAAGCTGGTCGCTATCATGCTTGAGATCGACATCAAAGAGCGTCTTGGCCACGATGCGCAGCGTCAGCGCCTGCATCTCGGCGGCGATGTCGCGCGTCTCGCCGGCACGCCAGCCGCTCAGCATATCCAGTGTGTGCTCGGTCATGGTGGCGGCATAGCTTTCGATGCGCTTCTTATGAAACGCGGGCTGCACCAGGCGGCGCTGCTGGCGATGCAGCTCGCCGTCGATCGTCAGCAACCCGTCGCCCAGCAGCCGGGTGAGGGTGAAATTGAATTCGCGGCTGGTGAAGTCGCGTGGATGCTCGACCAACACATAGCGCACGGCGGCGGGCGTGAAGAGCAGCACCATCTTGAAGCCACCCATGAAACTGACCGTTGCGGCGTTGCCATATTGCCGTTGCAAGCGCGTGACGAAGCTCAACGGATCGACGCTGAAATCAAACGATGAGCCGAGAATGGGCTTGGGTGCAGGTCCAGGCGGAAACGTATATGCCTGGTTGGTGGTTTGTGTGGAAACGGTCGCTGTCGTCATGATATGTCCCTCTGAAATGACGCTTCAAACAGTGCGGCGGGCAGTTCGCCGCGCAGCAAGGTGATGATTTGCCGAGCCATGCGGTCGGGGGCAGGTTCGGCATGCTCGCCCCACCATAGCGCGCTCTGCAAGATCATGCCGGAAACGAGATCCGCCACCAGGGGCGCATCGATGCTTTTGCTGGCCAATCCTTCTTCCTGAGCGGCCTCGATGGCACAGCGCAGATAGGTCGCCAGCATCTCTTGCCCGCGCCGGGTGAGATCTACGAAGCTGCCGGAAGAATAGGCGATGCGGATGATGGCGCGGTGGGTGAAAAGCGCGTCGCAGATGGCATGAATGGCCGTCGGCAGGCTGCGAGCGAGCGGCATGGGAGCCACCACCCCGCTGACATCCTCGCGCAGTCGCTCCAATCCTTCTTCCAGCAGGTGATGCAACAGGTCATCTTTGTCGCGGAAATGCAGGTAAAACGTTCCCACCCCGACATCCGCCGCGCGGGTGATGTCGGCGATGGTGGTGGCCTGCGCGCCTTCCCGCGCCAGCACGTCGCGCGCTGCTTCCAACAGCCGCTCGCGGGTGCGGGTGCGCTGCCGGGCATGCCGGTTGCTGGTGGGCGCGCCGGCCTGTGTTGATGTCATCTGCATCATGTCAGCCTCTCGCGCTCAGGCAGCGAGAATAGCCGGAAACTGAGCGCATCTTCAATACTGAATCGATCTTCAGTATGAAGCATAGCAAAAGAAAGCCCCTTTTGGCAAGGGGTTGAGAAACAAGTACAGTGAGGCGAAGGAACCTCAGTTGAGTGGGCACAGCGTGTGTGCTACCATCATTCCATACATGTTT
>JAJPKG010000429.1 GCA_021323815.1 Pseudomonadota bacterium | reverse complement strand
GTGCCACCCGCCTACACCAGCCAGAATTGCTCTGGCTGTGGGCAGATGGTCAAGAAGAGCCTGAGTGTGCGGACGCATTGCTGTCCGCACTGTGGGCTGATCCTGGACCGGGACCAGAACGCGGCACTGAACATCTTGCAGGAAGCCCTCCGTATCCTGGGGCACAGGAAAACGGGCAGTAGCAATACTGCGTAACGCTTGGGGACAGAGGGACCGCTGGTTGTGCGACGTGAGTCACACTGCTAAGTCCGCTGGCTGAACCAAGAATCCGCTACGGCTTTAGCCTATGCGGAGTGTCAACAAGCTTTTTGACTTCGTCGCGTGGATTATTCCCTTAACACTGAAGCTTCCCCGCGAGCACCGTTTTGTGCTGGCAGAAGCAGTACAGCGGGTGACGCTGGCGGCGCAAGAATCGGCGATTCGGGCGGGTCACAGCACCACACCGGCTGATACCGCCCGGCATCTCAACCAGGTGGCGCTGAATATGTCGCTTATCCGCTTCTATCTGCGCCTGGCCGTTCATCTTTCGCTGATCACCGTCAAGCAACACGAATATGCTTCGCAGCGCTTGACTGAGATTGGGCGTCTACTGGAAGCATGGCGCAAAAGCGTTGCCGCAAAAATGGGAGTTTCCGGCGCGATGGCGGACTGATCACCCGTCGCCGCATCCCCGGTGCTATAGGGCCAACCGAGACGTGTGCTGCGTGGTGGCTCGTGGAACAACGATCCGCAGAACGCGCGCGCGGCCTATCGCAACAGGAACGACTGGAACAACTGGAACGACAACAGGGGTTTCCGGCTTGCTTGCGGGAGGCGGGATGATATATGGCATGTGGCCAGCAAACCAGCACATGCCTTTGGCAATGACCGGCGCGGCCATTTTTTATATACCAGTGCGGTTGTGTCCTCGCTGAGGTCCGCATGTTTGCTCATGACAGACATATGGCCAGCGAAATAGAAAAAAGGCGCGCGTCGGGCTACAGGCGGTTTCGCTGGGTAGCCGGGCACGCGCCACCTCATTTTTATACCGGATCACAGCCCGGAGGGGTTCGCAATTCCGAGCCGGGAGGTTTAGCTCCCGGCGGGCACGCCACGCGCGATCACTCACTCCCCCGCGTTCATCTGCTCCGGCGGGGATTCCACCACGCGGCCCTCGACCACACGCTCTGGGGCATGGCCGTTGCTGGTCGTGACACTCGCCAGGGCGGATTCCGCGATAGAGGCCACCAGCGTTTCCCCCTCAGCGCGGTCGATGAGATCGATGATCTCATCGTGGTTGAGGTCTTCGCGCTCGATCAACGCTTCAGCGACAGCGATGACTGCCGCGCGATGCTCGTCCAGCAGGGCGCGCACGGCGGTGTAGGCTTGCCGCAGCAACTCCTCGGCCTCGCGCCGCAGGGTGGGATCGGTGTAAAGGCGTTCGGGGGCCATCGTGGCGGCGGCGGAAAAGAAGCCGTCACCCATGCCCCAGTGCGCCACATAATGCAGCGCCAGTTGCGTCGCGCGGTGCAGGTCGCCGCCCACGCCGTTCAGCCGCGTCTGCAAAAACAGTTCTTCCGAAGCGCGGCTGGCCACCAGCGTCTCGATCTCCGCGAAGATCTCGTCGGCGGATTGCGTCACGATCTCCTCGCGGGGTTTATACGACACGAACGCTTCACCGCCGGAATCCAGCCGTTTGGCGATGGTGGCGTGGGTGACGCGGAAGCGCGGCAGCAGCTTCACCTGGGCGACGGCGTGGCCCGCCTCGTGATAGGCCAGGCGGCGCTTTTCCAGCGGCGACAGCGCGCGGGGATAGCGCAGGCCGTGCTCGTGCGTCTCGCGCGCCTCGCAGATGTCGCGATAGGTGATCTTGTCACGCCCGTCGAAGTGCGCCAGCACCACCGCCTCGTTGATGACATATTTGATGGCGACTGGCGTGTAGCCCATCATGTCCGAGACGAGCTTGCTGATGGCGATGTCTTCGTGCGCTACCTTGTTCAGATAATATTCGATGACCTCGCCGCGATTCGCATCACTCGGCGGCGACACGATGATCTTGCGGTCGAAGCGGCCCGGACGCAGCAGGGCGGGGTCCAGTTGTTCCGGCACGTTGGTCGCGCCGATGGTCAGCACCGGCTCGCGCTGGTTGCGCCCCACCGGAAAGCCCAGCATGCGCCACAGCTTCTTGGCGAAGGAATGATCCATCGGCGGCGGGTCCATTTGCATCAGCAACTCATTTAAGCCGCCGGTGCCGCCCATGAAGCCGAACCCGCCTGCCATGCCTATCTGGTTGCCGCGCATGCCGCTGCGCGACATGCCGATGGCGTCGAATTCATCCATGAAGATGATGCAGCCGCCATATTCCCGTGCCAGCCGCCGCGCCTTGCGATAAAGATTCTTGAACATCAGCACATCCATGCCGATGAACATGGCGCGGAAGCTGGCCGCGCTGGCATAGGCAAAGGGGACGTTGGCCTCGGTGCTGATGCACTGCGCCAGATAGCTTTTGCCCGTGCCCGGCGGGCCGATCAGCAAGATGCCCCGGCTGATCTCGCCGCCCATCTCTTTGAAATGCTTCACCCCGCGCAGCAGCGTCACAATGCGCCGGGCGGATTCCAGCACTTCAGGATTGCCCTTGTAATCGGCGAATCCCGTACCCGTCTCGCCCGGCATCACCCAATAAAGGCGCGGACGGCCCAGGAACCAGAAGATGGCCGCGAACTGCAAGATGCCGAACATCACTGCGACGCCCAGTTGCAGGATAATTCCCACGCCCGCCATCTGCTGATCGAAGCTGAAGACATGGGTGATCAGCCATCCCGCGATGAGAAGCAGTGCTATCAACCAGCCCCAGCGCCGCAGCCAGCGCCCGAAATTATCCAGCGAGCGATCGATGGAACGATCCAGCTCAGCGTGATTGATCGCTGCCGCGCCTGAGCCTGGGGGTGGGGTGCCCGCCGGGCGTGTGTCGTCACGGCGCGGACGGCGACTGTTTGTTCTATTCGATGCAGGTGCGCTCATAGATACTTGCCTTTCTTGCTTGCTCACTGCTGGAACGCTTTGATGAGCGCATCAACATTCGCAAAATGAATGATTTTGCCGCCTGGGACAACCTCGAAATACCATGTTTCCGGCGCGAGCGGTTGGTTGCCCTGCATTCCCGCCACCAGCACCATGTAATTGCCCCCTCCGTCGCTATAAACGAAACCGCCGGTATAAATGAACTGGGAATAGACAATCCCCTGGCTTTTGGCGGAAGCGAAGGCATCGGCGTAGGTTTGCTCGCTCTTGCCCTGTTTCTGCAACGCCGCCTGCGTTCGCGGATCAAGCTGCTGCCAGAAGGCGTGCGCGTCATAATCATGCACGGCGCGCAGCATGTCTTCGACGGTGGCGGGCAACGGTGCCAGCCCCTGCGTGTTATACGTCACCTGAAACGCGCCCGGCGCAGCAAAGATGCTCCCCGGTCCAACAGCTTGAGGCTGGCTCGCCGCGCTGCGCTGCGCTAGCAGGATGGTGCCGCCGACCAGCGCGGCCACCAGCATGCCGGCGAGCAGCGCCCGTTTCCGGCTGCGCGCCAGCCATGCCACCAGCAAAAAGATCGCTTTCAGCGCCTGATGCAGCGGCCAGCGAAGCGCCTGCACCAGCGGCGAGCGCGGGGGCGCGTCCGGCTCATAACGCGCCGAGACGGCCTCTCGCTCAGCCGGCCTTTCCTCAGCCATCATCACTGCCGGCTCCGCGTCCGCCGGCGGGGCAATCTGACCCATATCACCCATTCCCTTCTGCCACATTTCGTCTATGATACACTACGCGCAAGATACCAAGATTCTAACGGCAGAGACGGCCCTCGTCAAGCATGATGTGTGCACACTTTGCAGGAACTTTGCATTCGAGGGAACACACGCCCCCACCAGCCCCAAATGCCCTGCATATGCTATAATGCAGACAAGATCCTTCCTGAAAGGGGCCAATAACGGTTTGTTAAAAGATCAGGAAGAAGCGCTTATCGCGCAACAAACGGCAGAAGAATAAGGTAATTTTCATGTCACATCAAATGTTTATCGCATTGCCTGACATGCAATATCAGGCGCTTGCTGCTCTAGCGGCACAGCAAGGCGTGACGCCGGAGCACTTAGCTGCTGCATGGCTGAATGAGCGCCAGCAGCAGGAACTCATTCAGCAAATCAAGAAGCCGCTTTCGGCAGCTATCCGCCAGCGTTATCATGCCCTTATCGAACGCCGCCGGCAGCATACCCTTACCGCTGAAGAGCATGCCGAATTGCTCCAACTTACCAACCAGGTGGAGATGTATGACGCCAAACGAGCTGAACTGTTGGTTGCTCTAGCGGAACTACGTCATCAGACGATTGAGCAGGTTATGCAAGACTTGAATATTCCGGCTCCGTCTCATGAGTGAGCGGATCAGCAAGCGGCTGAGAAAATTGGTTGCGGATCGCGCTAACAGATGTTGCGAATATTGCCGCAGTCAAGAAGATTTTGCAACAGAAGCATTTTCTATCGAACATATCAAGCCAAGACAAGATGGTGGTCAAACTGTTGCGGAAAACCTGGCTTTAGCCTGTCAAGGATGCAATAATCACAAGTATGATAACACGACCGCTATAGATCCAATGACGGGAATCAATGTCCTGCTGTTTCATCCGCGCCAGGATATCTGGAGCGAGCATTTTTCATGGAGCGAAGACGATACCATCATCTTAGGAATAACTCCAACTGGCAGAGCGACCGTCGCAGCACTGCACCTGAATCGTCCCGGAGTTGTGAATATGCGGCGCGTCCTGAAAATGATCCATAAGCATCCGCCGCAAGATCCTGAGCGATAATACAAAGAATCTTAACCAGGAGCAGCCGACGATGAACGATCCTCTCACCCAGCCGCTCGTCTTTCCTGCGGGATTTCGCTGGGGCGTGGCGACCTCGTCACACCAGTGCGAGGGCGAAACGACCAATAATCAGTGGCATGCCTGGGAGCAGGCGGGGCATATCACGAGCGGGGATCGCGCAGGGCTGGCGTGCGACTGGTGGCGCAATGCCGAAGCGGACTTTGACCGTGCCCAGGCGATGGGGCTGAACGCGTTGCGCCTGTCGCTGGAATGGAGCCGCATCGAGCCGCGCATGGGCGAGTTTGATCCCGTCGCCATTGCGCGCTATCGCCAGATGCTGCGCGCCCTGCGCGAGCGGGGGATGGAACCGCTGGTGACGTTACATCATTTCACGCATCCCATCTGGTTCGAGGAACGGGGGGCGTTTCTCGCGCCGGATGCCGTGCCGCGTTTCGCGCGCTATGCCGAACACGTGGTGCAGGAACTCGGCGACCTGTGTGATTTCTGGTGCACCATCAACGAGCCGAACGTCGTGGCGACCTTTGGCTATCAGATTGGTGATTTCCCGCCGGGCCGCAAGGGGGACGTACGCGCTGCCGTCCAGGCGCAAGCGAACATGGCGCATGCCCACGCCGCAGCGTATCGCGTCATCCACCGCGTGCAGCCGGCAGCGCGGGTGGGTTGGGCGCACCACTTCAACATCTTTGATCCCGCTCGCCCCGGCAACCCGCTGGACCGACTGGTGGCGCGGCTGCAAGATGACGGCTTCAACGAATTTTTCGTGCGTGCCGTGCGGCTGGGCGATGCCGCGTTCCCCCTGAACCTGCTGGCGGGCGATCTGAGCGATGTGCGCGGCACCTGCGATTTCTTGGGCATCAACTGTTATGCCCGCGATCTCGTCAGATTCGACCGGCGCATCCCCACCGAACTCTTTGGCCGGCGCTTCACGCGCCCCCATGCGCCGCAGGGCGACAGCGGTGTGGGCCGGCTCTATGGCGAGATATATCCCGCCGGGATCGGGCGCGTCATCGAGCGCGTGCGCGGCTTTGACAAACCCATCTACGTCACCGAAAACGGCATCGCGGACCGTGATGACCGCCTGCGTCCCTGGCTGATTGTTGAGGCCGTTCGCGTCATGCATGCTGCGCTGGCACGTGGCGCGGATGTGCGCGGCTATTATCACTGGACGCTGGTGGATAATTTCGAGTGGAATGAGGGATGGGGCCTGCGTTTCGGCCTCATCGCGCTGGATCCCATCACCCAGGAACGCGCCCCACGCAAGAGCGCCACACTCTACGCCGCCATTGCCCGCGCCAACGCCCTCACGCCGGAGATGATCGTCGAATATGTGTCGTATCGCCCGACGTAATGCCACTCGGCTGCTGTCGCTGTACTGACATGGTGGCGCGGTTGGCTAAGCCACAGATAGTATAGTTCAGGGACCTGCCCCTCTCCGTTTTTGCTGGGACGGGGCAGGGGGTAGGGCCACCATCCGCCGATTCACAACGCTATGGACTGGTGAGCAGTCCCGGCGGGGGAAGCGGCAGCGGGTTCAGCGACGGCGTGATGAAGTACGGCGTTTTATAGAGCATCATATGCAGGATATTCGCCGTCAGGTTGGCAATGGCCTGGCTGTCGTGGAAAAAGTGGTTTTCCGCTACTCCAGGCGGCAAGAAATCATCCAGTCCGTTGCTCCACCAGATGGTGCCGGCGTCGAACACCATTGCACCAGATGGCGCAATGTAATAAGCCGAATAGGCCGTGTCGTGGACGCGATTGGTGTTGAAGACCGGAGATGCCGCCAGCACCACCAGATTTGGTGGGGTGGCACCATTGCGATAAATGGTGTCATATTCATAGCCCAGCACACCGGCGTGAATGTGCTCGCCGCCTTTCAACCCGGCGGTCGTCACCAGTTGATCCACCAGCGGCCCCGCTTTGATGACCAGATCCGGCACGTAACGTCCATCACCGATGAAAAAGCCGTTATACATCAGACCCAGCAAGCTGTTTTCCGGGCGGTTGACCGGCCAGTCGCGCCAGCGCGTCGTCACTAGGTCCGGGTGATTCGGCCACATGGGATCGTTGGAGAGGAACTGGCTGGGATCGTGAGTTTTCGACTCAACCTTATAGCAGACCAGCGTGCGGTTAGGGACGCCGCCGGCATCCGGTTCCAGGCGGGCCTGCCAATAGATATCGTTGCCACCCAGGAACATCAGGTTCACGCCTTTGTCGCGGGCCGCTTCGACGCCGTCGCGCATCGACTTGGTCCAATATTCATCGTGACCGGAGACCAGATAGACCTGATGTTGCAGCACGCGCGAGGGATCAGCGGCGACATCCACGTCTGTCGTATACACCGCGTCGATCTCGCTGCGTTCCAGCCAGCGCACAGTGTGGATGTCCCAATAGAGGAAATCAGCAGCGCCGCCAGCGCGATCATAGGGGCGGTCGAATGAGACTTTGGTGGCGCGACCGGCTGATATCTCTTCATCGTGCAACGTTGCCTGCGCGTGCTGATAAAGGCTGTACCCGCCCCACAGGTTATACGCCTGATAGGTGTTGACCGGAATGTCAACCAGCACGGCGGCATGGGAATCGTCATCGCGCACGACCAGGGGAATATAGGATTCGGCCATTTTGCCGACGGAAAGCTTGATGAGATAGACGCCGCTTTCCCAGTCTGAGCCGATATGCAGCCGGAATGATTCCCGCCAGTTCGCCGAGACCAGGTGCGTCAGGGGATCGATGGTGCAACGAGAGCAGTGGATCAGCATTCTGCCACGCCAGACCCCCTGTGCCCGGCTGAAGAGATCTTGCGCGCTGAACACCAGACGCCCGCCTTTGCCGCCATACCAGCCGATGCGATAGACATTCAGATCGTAAAAGGAGGGAACGAGCGAGCTGATGTACAGTGGCACATCCTGGCCGGGTTCCGCCGATACCATGCCGGCATAGCCTTGAATGAAGGTGGTGTTGGTGCCGCGATCCAGTTCCCAGGCGGTTGTGCCGGGCAACTGATTTTCACGCGCAATCTCAGAATTTGTCTGGAACGGCATGACAGTGAAGATGCCCTTGACGATGGGAGGTGCCACTTCTTGCAGCGGTTGCTGAATGGCGGCAGAAGCAACCGTCGTCACGCTGAGCAGCGCGGGCATGAACGCCGCCCCCAGAAACATGACAAAAATCAACCCGCGCCGTTGCAAGGTGAACAGCCTTCGCGGCATTTGTGCGCTCGGTACCATGATCTGGTTCTCCTCAGCCAACACCACCACTTCGCTTTGATTTTACAACATGTGAGAGTACAATAGCCATAACGTCTGCTTCACAAGACGCCCGCTGTCGTCTGATTCTTCATTCAGACATGCTATCTCAACAGAAGAAGACGGGATACGCCCCATGATTTGTTCCATCCATCATCCTCAACCGCTCATCATTCGCCCCATACGCCCAGAAGAAATCGCGCCGGTGGTGGCCGTCTTGCGCGAGGCGGCGCAGTGGCTCGTTGAGCGCGGCATTCGCCAGTGGAATCCCGCCGAGTTTGATGCCGCCCTTGTCGCCCGCTGGATGTCTGCCGGTGTGGTGTTTGCCGCTTGGAGCAATGGCGATGTCATTGGCACGGTGATGGTTGATGGGCAAGACGACGGCCTGTGGAGACATCTGCCTGGGCATGCGCGCTACATTCACAAACTGGCCGTCAGCCGCCGCGTGGCCGGCCAGGGAGTGAGCTGCGCATTGTTGCAAGCCGCCGAAGAGCATATCGCCGGAGATGGGTATTCTGTCGCCCGGCTGGATTGCTGGGCGGGGAATGGCCCGTTGCGGCGCTTTTACACCGGCGCGGGCTACACCTTGCGGGCCGTCGTCACCGAGGGTAGCGGCGACGAAACCTGGGAATGCGCCCTGTTTGAGAAACAACTGGCCGGCTAAGTTGGGGGGCGCGTCGGGAATGGCGTCGGTGCCGGCGTCGGGGCTTTGGTTGGTGTCGCGGTGGGTTTGGGAATGCGCGTGGGCGTTGGTTTGAATATTGGCGTGTCGGTCGCGGTGGGGGGATTGTTCATGACACCGCCGGCAACGGTCGCTGTGGCGGAGGCAAACGCTGTCGGCGTGCCGGCGCGCGAGCTGCCCTGCGTGGGCGCGAGAGTGGCGGTGGTGCCCGTCATGCTCTCCGTCGGCGTTTGAATGATGATCGGCGGTGCTGCTGCCTGGTGGCGCATGGTCATGAACAGCATGGCGGCGAAAAAAGCGAAACTGATGCCGCACACGCCAAGCACCGTGTATGCGCCACGTGGTGCGCCCTCAGCGATCTCCGATTCCGGCGCTGGCTCTGGCTGCATATTCATGTGATTTCCCCTTGTTTGGATGCTGGCGAAATCACTATGCCAGAAGCGCGGATGCGCGTCAACCACGCGCAGAGCCGGTAGGAAGAATAGCCCATCGGTTGCTGCTACATCGTCTGCGCTGGACTGCTGGTTGCGGGGCTTTAAGCTCAGGTTGGCATGTAGAACTCGCGTCGGCCTGGGTGAAATGTCACTGCCAGCTATAGCCCGTCGTGTCCGGCACCAGCGGCGAGGATGTGCCGTGCGCGGCGTCGATGAGCGCGGGATTGCTCGCCGTTGAGGGCAGCATGGGCATGACGACGAGTGCCTGGCTATCGGGTCGCCAGGCCATGCGCCCATGCACGGCGACCTGCGCCAGCACTTTGCCATCCAGCGTTCCCAGCATAAACTGCGGGCCGCTTTGCGTGGAGAGCATTCCCACCGCTGCAACGGAACGATCGTTCGGCGCAATGGCAAGGCTGATGAGCGCACCGGAGATCGGCAGGGCCATCACCTGGGCGCGAACATGCGTGCTGGATTGCAGATCTTGCATCACCAGATTCGCCGGCGCGCCGGCATTCGTGCTTGACGGCACCGCTGCCGCCACCGGATATTGATAGGCCACCCATGCGCCGTCATTGCTCACATCCCAGGGTTCGTTGGTCCAGCAGAGATAGGTGGTGCAGGCCGTCTGTCCCACGCCGAGATCCACCAGTGTTGTGTCGGCTTTCGATGACAGATCATATTGATGCAGGCTGGCCCGGCCTTGCTGCACCGTGCTGTAATACAATTCGTTGCCGCGCCAGGCGATCTGCGTGGCCGACATGGGCAATACAGTGATGTTGTTCGTGGCGGGATTCACCAGCAAAACGGTGGTCCGCGACCGCACAATGAGCGACTTGGAAGACGTCCAAACGGCGTCATCGGCAGTATAGTTGCCGGGGAGATTCACCGGTTTCACGCCGCTGCCCGGCGACACAATGGCGAGCTGTGTGCGTGTTTGCAAGGTGCGATGGGCGCGCGCCGGGGTGAACACCAGCAGCCCGCTGGCATCCGGTGCCCATGCGCCCAGATCGTAATCTTTGAACGGCAATGTTGCCAGCTTGACAGGATCAGCACAATCGGTAATCTGGTAAATGTTCCCCGCCGCATCGCCATACGCATACGTCTGCTTGCTGCTGGCCCCCCGATTCGCGCAGGCTGTGCCGCCGGGAGTGACGGCCCCGAATGTCGGCGCGGGCGGAGCGATGGGCAAGTGAACGGATGCGGTTGATTGCGGCACCACCGCGTTCGGACTGATGACATTGGCCTCACGCCCAATCAAAAATGCCAGACCCAGCAGGATGAGCAGTGTGACAACAATCGTGCCACCGCCGGCCCCGCCGCGTGGGTGATGGCCGTTGAGATCGTTCAAGCTTTTGCCGGGCCAGGTCAGCGAAGGCTTCGCGGTGGCCCCCAACCCCCGGCGCGATCCAGGCTTGGTGATGGTCAGCACGCCCTCGAAGCCGGGCAGGGAGCGCAGTTCGCGATAGAGGTGATCATAGCTGCGCAGCAATTCCTGGCATGGCTGGCAGGTGCGCAGATGCGCTTCCACCGCCGCGCGCTCTTCGCCGAGCACGCCGCCGTCGTGGTAGGCCGAGACGCGCTTGCGCCACGTCTCGGTGCATTCGCTCGCGCTCGTCATGGCTATGACTCCTTCTCGCCATTGGGCGCGGGCGCGCTGAGCGCTTTGCGCAGCTTCTCTTTCGCCCGGTATAAAATCTTGCGCGCATTGGCTTCCGACAGGCCCAGCATGGTGGCGATCTCGTGCGCCTCAAAGCCGCCGGTGGCGCGCAGCAAAATCACCGCGCGGGCGGTGGGATTCAGCGTTTGCAGCGCGTTTACCAGTTCGTCGCGTTCCACCACGCTCGTCGCCAGGTCGCCGTTTGCCGCCAAAATGACGCTTTGGCCGCTGGATGAGGACGAGTCGCCAGCGCGCATCTCGGTCAGCGAGACCCAGGCGAAACGCCGCTGATGGCGCAGCGCGTTGCTGGCTGTATTCGCCGCAATGCGATAGAGCCAGGCGCGCACGTTGGCGATGCCCTTCAAATCTTCGATATGCGCGTATGCTTTCAAGAACGTATCCTGCGTCAGATCTGCCGCCCAATCGCGGTCGTGCGTCATGCGATACAAAAAGTCGGCGATCGGCTTTTGATAGCGGGAAAAGATCTCATAAAAGGCATCGATCTCCGCCGCTGTCGGCGTTTTGGGCGTGGTCTCTGCGGCCTGATCATCCTGGCGAGACATGGCCAGCCAGGGACGCAACCATTGCCACCAGCGATCCCACGCGTGCCCGCGCCATGCCGGCACCCGCAAATTTACCGTCATGCGCGCCGCCTCTCTGGGCATGCACGCCTGGGCTGTGCCCAGACCTGCACGTTACTATGGACACCGCTACCGTTCAAATTGAGACACCATCCCTGGAACGCTACAAAAATCTGTGCTTTGCGCGGGATCAGGGCACCCACCAGGGATTGCCCTTACCATCCCGTGTGCGCGGATCGTCCTATTGATTGATACGCACGCAAGGCGCGCGAGTTCCCTGATCTGATAACGAATAAGGCGCGGACCTGACACGGTTATGGGCTGACCTGGCCGGTGGGGCGAATCAGCAGTTCGTTTACCACCACGTGTGGGGGCAGCGCCAGCACCGCCAGCACCGCCTGGGCGATGTCTTCCGGCTGAATCGGCGGATGTTCGCCCAGCCAGCTTTCGATGATGCCGGGGGGATAGTCCGCTACCTGCTGAAACTCGGTGACGACGACGCCGGGTTCCAGCAGCGTCACGCGCACCCCCTTGCGCGAGACTTCCTGGCGCAGCGCCTCGCCGATGGCATTCACGGCGAATTTCGTGGCCGAATAGCCCGCGCCGCCGGTCGCCACCACGCGCCCCGCCACCGAGGAGAGCAAAAACACATCGCCCCGCCCGCGCGCCACCACGTGCGGAATGGCATATTTCAGCGTCAGCAGCACGCCGAAGACGTTAGTATCCAGCATGGTTTTCCAGCGTTGCGTGTCGCTTTCGACGATCGACGCGCGATAGCCCAGCCCGGCGTTCGGGATGAGGATGTCGATGCCACCGAAGCGGTCCACCGTCGCCTGCACCATCGCTTTCACGGAATCTTCGTCGCGCACATCGGCGGTGATGGCCAGTGCCTGCCCGCCGTTTTGGCCGATCTCATTCGCCAGATCGTGCACGCGCTCGGTGCGCCGCGCCGCCAGCGCCACCTGCGCGCCGCGCCCGGCCAGCGCCCGCGCCAGTGCCGCGCCGATGCCGCTGCTGGCCCCGGTGATCAACGCGACCTTGCCCTGCAAATCTGCCTGTTGTGGTGTCGTCATAGATGCCTATCCTCTGCCATGATAATCGTTTGCTCAATTCAACCGTGATCCTATTCTACCATGCGCGTAGGGGAACAAACGATACCAGCTTGCGTCTGCCGCCCTGCTGTCGCTATCATGCAGGAAGATGGATACGCGCGCAACAAGCAGGGAGCATACATCATGACCAAACAGCAGGCGCGGCTGGGCGTCATCGGCGGCAGCGGACTGTATCAGATGGCGGAGATGACGGATAGCGAAGAGGTGCGCGTGGCGACGCCGTTCGGCGATCCCAGCGACGCGATTTTGCTGGGCACCGTCGCGGGGGAGCGCGTCGCGTTTTTGCCCCGGCATGGGCGCGGCCACCGGCTCAGCCCAACGCATATCCCGGCGCAGGCCAACATCTGGGCGCTGAAAAGCCTGGGCGTGGAATTTGTGCTCGCGGTCAGCGCCGTCGGCAGCCTGCGCGAAGACATTGCCCCGCTGGATCTCGTCATTCCTGATCAGATCTTCGACCGCACCAGAAGCCGAACGAACACGTTCTTTGAGCGCGATGTGGTGGTGCATGCCGCCTTTGCTGAGCCGTTTTGTCCCGTGCTGAGCGGCATGGTAGCCGACGCGGCGGAAGCGCTGGGCGTGGCGCGCATTCATCGCGGCGGCACGTATGTGTGCATGGAAGGGCCGCTGTTTTCCACCAAAGCTGAATCGCGCCTCTACCGCCAGTGGGGGATGGATGTTATCGGCATGACGGCGCTGCCGGAAGCGAAGCTGGCGCGCGAAGCAGAACTCTGCTATGCCACTATCGCCTGCGTGACGGATTATGACTGCTGGCACGAAAGCGAAGCCAGCGTTTCGGTCGATCTTGTTGTCGCCAATCTGGTGAAAAATGTCGCCAATGCCCAGGCTATCATCTGCGCCACAGCGCCACGCCTGCCGCAGGATCGCGCCGCTGCCGGCTGTGGGTGTGCCGCTGCCCTCGCCAACGCCGTCATCACCGACCGCGCGCTCGTCTCGCCGGAAGCGCGCGAGCGCTACGCGCTGTTGCTGGGGAAATATCTGTGACACGACATATTCTCATCCCAGCCGCAGCGGCACCACCGAAGCCTCTAGCGTGAAGCTGGCGAGAGTGCGCGCATCCGTCCAGATGGTGAGCGCGCCGGGCAATGCGCATGAGGCTCCCTGGCGCAGATCAGATGCGGTGAAGATGATCCCCTGGGTGGGGGCCGCGTGCGCGAAAAGATAGGTGCCGCCGGGCGATATGTGTGGGTCCGCGAGATCCGGCGGGGCAGCGATGGAAGCGGTGGGACCAGGGATGAGCGCTTGTCCTTGCAGCGTCCACATGCTCAGCAGCGAGCCATTATTGGCGGGATAGGTGACGTACAGGCTGCCGCCGTCCGGCGACCACTGGGGCGCGGGACCATCAGGATCGCTCGCCGCCGTGCCGGCGACATAGCGCGGTAGCGCGGCATGGGTGCTCTCTGTGCCGGTGGCGACATTCCAGATTCCCAACGTGCCATCCAGTGCCAGCACGGCCAGACGCGTGCCGTCCGGCGACCACGCCGGGCGCGAGAGGATGCCGCCGGGAACGGTGATGGCGCGCCGTGTCTGCCAGCTTGTGGTGTCCAGCAGGGTGATGTGCTCGCCTGGGCCGCTGGGGCCGTCGTCGGTCAGCGCCAGGGTGCGGCCATCGGGCGAAAATGCAGCGATGGGCGCGCGTGCCGCCAGCGCGATATCCCCATTGTTCGCGCCCGGCTGATGAAAGACCGGCACCGCATTGGGCAACGAGAAGACCGTCACCGAGCCATCGGCGCAGGCGCGCGCAACCTTTGTCGCGTCCGCGCTGAAAAACGTCGAAGTTTCCGGCGTCTGGTCACATTCCCATTGGGGATCGGTCGGTTGAAAGCCGTTGGAGATGCCGCGCTCTTGCCACGTGGCAGCGTCATAGATGGTGATATAATAGGCTCCCTCGTTCGCCGCGAAACCAAACGTCAGCACGCGGCCCTGCGGCCCCAGCACCGCCATGAACGGCGTAAACGGCTCGATCTCTTCATCGCCTTCATAAAAGGTGATCGGCTGGGCAGCCAACCGCTGGATGTGAAGTGTTTGCTGCTGCATCGATCCTGCACCGGCTCCGCAGCCTGCCAGCAGCCATACAACACACGCTGCCGTTGTGCAGCACACCATTCGCACGCGGCTTGCCATATTCCATCCTCATCCTGGGGGGTGACGCATTCTCTGTATAAACGCACGGACTTCGTTATTCGTGTCAGATGTCTTGCATGCAGGAAGCGCCTGCCCTCGCGTTCTGTCGCGTTGCTGGCCCGGAAAGGCCGCTTTCTCGACAAAACCCCGCCCGGCGCGATACACTATCAGGTGGTGGGCTGTGAGGTTGGTATAGAAGAGGTTCGATGATTGTATATGCAGCATGTTTCCGTGACACCCGATATGCAGCCGGGCTGGCCCTGGCAACCTGAAGATCTCGCGCTTGACAGCGAAGATGAGGCTGTTTTTCCCGCGCCCTGGTGGCACCGGATCAATCCCAGCATGGTCATCATCTGGGTTGTCGGCGTCATCGTTTGTCTCATGTTAATGAACATCGCATC
>JAJPKG010000338.1 GCA_021323815.1 Pseudomonadota bacterium | reverse complement strand
GATCTTCGCCTTCGCCGGGATGATCTGCTCCTTAAACGCCATTTTGATGGCATCGGCAAGCGGTTGCAGCACACCGAACGGTCCGGCGCGGTTTGGTCCCAGCCGCGCCTGGAAGCGCGCGATCACCCGCCGTTCGATCAGCGTCATATAGGCGAAGACCGTCAGCAGCGCGAAAATGGCGATGGCGCATTTCACGACGGTGGCGACGATCACCAAGAGCGTATCCGACATGGCTTAGTGTTTCCTTTGCCGCCGGAGATCCGTCGCACGCAGGGCGATCAGCAGCGCCGCCACGCATCCGGCGAAGATATAAGCCCACACCTGGGGCGTGAAATCGACAATTCGCATCACAACCTCTTAGCGCACTTCCACAACTTCCGGCATGCCGGCGAAGCTCCAGCGCTTGCCCTGGTCGCCCAGCGCCACGCGCGTCAGGCCGGCATAAAGCGGCACCGCCGAGGCGATCTCGGTCAGCACGTCAGCCGGGGAGCGATAGGCCCAGTTCAGACCCAGGCGCGTCGCCAGGGCGCGCAGGATCTCCCAGTCGGCGCGGGCACCGGGCAGCGGCGTGAGAGCGCGGCGCAACGGCTGCACGCAGCGTTCCAGATTGGTGACAGTGCCGATCTTCTCAGCATATGAGAGCGCGGGCAGCACCACATCGGCGCGTTTGGCTGTCTCGGTCATTGCCATCTCCTGCACCACAAGGAAATCCAGCTTGTCGAGCAAGGCCGGGTCCACATGGCGGGCGGGATTTGCGCCCATCACCCACAGTGCCCGCACGCCGCCGCCCAGCATGGCGTCATAGTCCATGCCGGGCGATTTGATGGGGCGATAGCCGGGGGCGACATCGGGCAGCACGCCCATGTCGCGCGCGCCCAGCGAGTTTGCGTCTTCCCACAGCGGGCCGACGCCAGCGTGGGGGCGCGTCACATGATCGGTCAGCAGTGCCAACTCAAAGGCGTCCGCCGCCAGCGTTTCGTTGCCAGGTTGGCGGGTGGTCATCTCGTCGTAGAGGATGACCGCACCATCTGAACCGGCGATCTCGCGTGCCAGGGCGCGGATATCGTCTGCCGTCGCGCCGATGGTCGCCGCGACGCGCTCCGGCGTGTCATTCTGGAAGCGGGAGCGATAATCAGGTGTGATGCCCGCCGCCATGTCACCCCGCGCCAGATTTTCTGCCAGCACCACGTGCATCAGTGCTCGCGCCAACGCGGCCTCGCTGCCCGGCGTGTTGCGCCACACGCGCGCCGCCAGCCGGTCGATGCGCGCCGGTTCTGGATTGATCACCGTCAGCTTCGCCCCATTGCGCAGTGCCTTCTTGATGCGCAGATCCAGCACCGGCTGGCGCGTATAGGGATCGGCCCCCAGCAGGACGATATGCGCCGCATGGTCGATGCCCGTGATGGTACCGGTGAAGACCCAGGGCATCGCTCCCTGCGACGCGGCGGGGAAGCGCCCATGATAATGGTCGATGTTGTTGGTCTTCAATCCCTCGCGTAGCGCCTTCTGGAAGAGATAATTCTCCTCATTGGTGGTGTGCGTCGAGCCGATGCCGCCGACCGCCTGCGAACCGTATTGCACCACCGTCGCTTTCAGCTTCTCCGCGACAAGATCCAGCGCTGCGTCCCAGGTGGTCTCGTGCAACTCGCCGTTGCGGCGCACCAATGGCACGCGCAGCCGGGCCGGATCGTTCACCGGCTCATAGCCCCAGCGGCCTCGGTCACAGAGCCAGCCGTCGTCGATGTCATCATTGGTGCGCGAGGTCAACCGCAGGATGCGATCTACCCGCACATCCACGCGCACGTTGCAGCCGACTGCACAGCCGGGGCAAACGCTGGGCGTGCGCCGCAGCTCCCAGGGCCGCGTGACAAAGCGATAGGACTTCGCTGTCAGCGCGCCGACGGGGCACATCTCCACCACGTTGCCGGAAAAGATTGAGTCGAACGGCGCGTTGGGGTCCACGCCGACCTCGGTGCGGAAGCCGCGCTGGAGCATGATCAGGCCGTTATCCTGAGCGATCTCTTGGGTGAAGCGTACGCACCGCTGGCAGGCGATGCACCGTTCGCGGTCCAGCAAGATGTTCTCGCTGACGGAAATGGGCTTCTGAAAATGGCGCTTTTCCAGATCGAAGCGGCTGGCACCGGGACCGTAGCGCAGCGTGAAATCTTGCAGGTCGCATTCGCCACCCTTGTCGCAGATCGGGCAATCCAGCGGGTGGTTGATCAGCAAGAATTCGAGCGTGCCCTTGCGTGCTTTCTGCACCAGCGGCGTATCAGTGTGGACGACCATGCCCTCGCGCACCTCGGTGGTGCAAGCCGTCTGCGGTGGCTTAGCGACGGGGGGCTGCATGGGTTCGATCTCCACAAAGCACATCCGGCATGCCCCCAACGGGGGCATCTTGGGATGATAGCAATAGATGGGGATCTCGATCCCGGCCAGTTGCGCCGCTTTCCAGACAACCGTTCCCTGCGGCACGGTGACGGAGCGGCCATCGATGGTGAGCGTGACCTGTGGCACGTTCGATGATTCTTGCGACATCGTCTATCCTACTGCTGTGGTTGTTCAGATGGGCTGTTTTCCGGCTGTACCAGCCGGGCGCGAATGGTCTCGATCGGCTCGGTTATGGCATCGGCTTCGATCGCATCCAGGGTTTTTGCATCTGCGTTATCAATGGCCGCTGCAAGGGCAGGATCAAGCGAGCCGAAGCGCTTTTCGATGATGCGACGAACGGAGCGGCGCAAAGCCTCGGTTTCACCCTCTGCTCTGCCCTCTGCTCTGCCTTCTGCTTCACCTTTCGCCCTGCCCTCTGCTTCACCTTTCGCCCTGCCCTCTGCTTCACCTTTCGCTCTGCCCTCTGCTTCAGCTTGCTCAAGCCAGGTTCTCATGAGTGGAAATTCTTTCCAGGTATCAATGGACATGTTCAACCTCCTCATCAGTGCGAGCATCGTATCTTCGCCGAAGAATTTTGATCCGAAAATTGCAAGCAGGCTCTCAAACGTCTCAACCTGCTCAGCTTCAGCAACGCGCTCTTTGATCAAACCGGCAGCTTCCTCAACCACCTCCAGACTGCGATCTGCCATGAATGGTATAAGCGGCATCAGGCTGATCATCCCAGCATCTATGATATCACGCCCTTTGAGGTTGTAGACTTCCACATTATGAAAGTGCCAGGTCAAAATGGGAATTGGCCCAATACCACGCGCGTAAGGTGGCTGAGGGATAGTGCCACCGGGCTGTAAGATCAACACAACAGATAACACTGGCAAATTATAGAGAATATCAGCGCGGACACCATACTTGAACATTCTACGTGCCATATCGAGATCTGGATAAGCTTGCACCTCAATATCGACAATACAAGGCTGTGCATAGAGCCGAGCGCGCTGCAAATTATCGGCGATAAGTTGCGGCTCCATCGCCACATCCGCCTCAACGGGTCCCAGATATTCTGGACTCGCGTCAGGAAACGCAAGTTGCAGAAAATCCTGCGGGCGCAGTTGCAGCAACCGCTTGATTCCTTGATCTATGTCACCCATTGCTGAGCCGATCTCCTCTGCCTAATGGTTCCCGGCAGTGGCCAGCTCGCGCGCCCGGAAGGGACAGCGGCCCTGCGTGACGTGCGCGATATATTCATCGCGGAAGAGCTTGATGCTGCTGACGATGGGTGTGGCTGCGGCGTCGCCCAGCGGGCAGAACGACTTGCCGGAGATGTTATCGCAGATGTCATTGAGCAGATCGATGTCTTCGGCGCGGCCATGTCCGGCTTCGAGCCGTTCGAGCAACTGCACCAGCCAGAAGGTCCCCTCGCGGCAGGGGGTGCATTTGCCGCACGATTCGTCGCGGTAAAATTCGGTCATACGCAGCACCGCCCCGACGATGCAGGTATCTTCATCGAGCACAATCACGCCCGCTGCGCCGAACATCGATCCCGCCGCCGCGACGGATTCATAGTCGGCGGAGATATCCAGCTTGTCGGCGGGGAGCATGGGGGTGGATGAGCCGCCGGGGATGAAGGCTTTCACCTGCTTGCCGCCGATGACGCCGCCACCGAACTCCTCAATCAGCGTGCGGAAGGTGGTGCCGATAGGCAATTCATAATTGCCGGGGCGGTTGACCAGACCACTGAGGCAAAAGATGCGCGTACCCTTGCTTTTCTCGGTGCCGATGGCGGCATACCACGCCGCGCCGTTAGCGATGATGGCCGGGACGGTGCTGAGCGTCTCGCAGTTGTTGATGACCGTCGGCCCGCCATAGAGTCCCGCGACAGCCGGGAAGGGCGGTTTCAGGCGCGGATAGCCGCGTTTGCCTTCAAGCGATTCCAGCAGCGCCGTCTCTTCGCCGCAGATATATGCGCCCGCGCCGCGATGGACCATCACATCGATGTCATGCCCGCTGCCCATGATGTTCTTGCCCGCGTAGCCGGCGGCATACGCTTCGTCGATGGCGCGCATCACCTGCCGCGCCGCCAGCGCCAGTTCGCCGCGAATATAGATGAATGCCTGCTTTGCGCCGGTGGCATAGGCGGAGATCAAGACGCCTTCCACCAGGCGATGAGGCAATTTCTCCATCAACATGCGGTCTTTGAAGGTCCCTGGCTCAGATTCGTCGGAATTGCAGACGACATACGTTGGCTTGGGACTGCCCTTCGCCAGCAAACTCCACTTCATGCCGGTGGGGAAGCCCGCGCCGCCGCGCCCGCGCAGCCCCGACGCCTTCACTTCTTCCAGCACCGCCGCCGGCTCCATCCCCAGCGCCTTGCGCAATGCCTGATAACCGCCATGTTGCTCATAGACGGCAAGGGTATCGATCCCTGGAACATCAATATCTTTGGTAACGACGCGCATCTGTTCGGCCATGTGTTGCTTGCCCACCTCCACAAGTTGAGCATATCACGAAAGGGGGCTATGCCGCCAGTATGCGGCTTTTCTTGGCTATGCGCCGGTTCAGATGGAAGATGCTACGTGCCTGCCAGCCGTGTTGCCAGGCGCATCAACTGCGGCTCCTCGGCGTCGATGCCTTCGCTGAGACGCGCCACTACCACCGGCAGCCGCCATGCCGCTAAACGCTCCATATCCAGCGGTGTGGCGCGACGATAATGGCGCAGATAGGCGCGGCTGAGATACCTCGCCACGCGATACGTTGTGGCGCGGCGCAGGGGGCTTTTCTCGGAGACATGGCCCATTTGCAAGAGCAATAGTGTGCGCGCAATGTCGCAATGGGGATCGCCAACTGAGGCGTTTTCCCAGTCGATGACCACCGGCGTGGCTTTGCCCAGCAAGATGTTCCCCCAGTGGAAATCGCCGTGACACAGGGTATCGCCGCGCGGCAGGGCCGCCAGTCGCGCCAGCGCCGCCTCGCGCACGTGTTGCGGTGCCTGCGTGGCGCGCTGGATGCGCCGGGCCAGCAGATCGTGCAGTGCCGGCAAGTCACTTGGATGCCCCTGATGCACGCGCAGGTGCGTTTCCGCCAGGATGCGTGCCGCTCTGGGTAACCGCGCGGGATTCCCACCAACCCAAGCATCCAGCGATGAGCCGTGAATGCGCTCATAGAGCAGGCCGGGGCGACCAGCAGCGGCGAGCTGGCCAAGATACGCTGGCGCGGGGACGCCAGTGGCGGCAACGGCGTGAGCGATACGCGCTTCTTCGCTGGCAATATCCTGGTTCATTGCCGACAAGAACAGTTTCCAGGCGCGTTGCGTGTCAATGGCAAAGATCTCGGCGGTACGTCCCGCCCCGATGCGCTCCCATGTCATGGTGATGACTCTCCCCAGCTGAATCTCGGCTCTATTCTAGCATGGATTCGCCCTGATTTTCCTACTGTGCCTGCATTCTGTTGACAATGTGCCTGGATTGCCGCACAATCAGCGGTGCGCCGCCCTGCATGCTGTTCTACATAGCCTGATTGCACGATCATCTTTATCGGGAGAGTCCGCGCGTTTATGTCGCAGGTATCATTACGTCGCGCGTTGTCGCGTTTCGACCGCCTCTCGCGTCGCCAGCGCATCATCTTGACCCTGTTGGCGATGCTGCTGGTGCTGGTGGTTGCTTCCACCGCAACGCTGGTGGCGATCTGGCCGGATTCCGCTCCATCAGGCACGCCCAGCACGAGCGCGCCTGCCGCGCCGGCGCAACCCCTGACGCTTTCCGCGCTGCCCGCCCCGCCGCCGTTGAACGCGCCCGCCGGCCAGTGGGTGAACGGCGGCCCGGCTTTCGCGCAGGATGTCACCTTCGCCCCATCCGCGCCCAGCACGCTCTTCGCTTGTGGCAGCGCGGGGCGCGGGGGCAAACTGGCGCTGGGGATTTCCCATGACGGCGGCAAAACCTGGACTGCGCAAGCGACCTCGGTCACGGGGCAAGATTGCGCGCTGAGCGTGTCGCCCTCCGACCGCAACCACGTGGCGTTGGCGGTGGAACAATGCCAGGGCGTGTGCGCGACGAATGTGGCGGCACTCTATCTTTCGCACGACGGCGGCGTGAGATGGCAGCAAGCTCAGGTGGCTGGTTCCGGCTTCGGCATGGTGATGGCTTGGGCCGGCACGACGCTTTTCGCCGCTACCAACACGCCGCAGCATCCGCTGGCAGTGAGCGTGGCCGGTGGAGCGTTCGCGCTGCGCGACGACCTGGCGCGCTTTCCGGGGCAGATTGTCGCTTTCGGCGCGGTTGGCGCGACGATGTATGCCGCGCTGCAAACGACATCCACCGCGCCGCCTGTGATTGTACAATCAGATGATGACGGCGCGGTGTGGAGGGAGACTCATTTCAATGATGGTCCCTTCCCCGTGACTTACGCCGGCACTTCGGCGGATGGCAAGATGCTGATCGGCCTGGAAAACGGCGACACGCTGGTGCTTTCCAGTGACGGCGGGCAAACATGGCAGGCGCAAACGCCCTTTCCCCAAGGGCTGACGCTGGCCACGCCTCCATTCGTCGCGCGCTCGCCGAATGGCGCGCTGGTGGCGCTGCTGCACACCGCGCAAGTGAGCGATCCCACGCTGACCCTGGCGTTGCTGCCACCCGGCGCAGGCGCGTGGCAGACGCTGGCCGCGCCGCCGGCAAACGTGCAGCTTTCCGCGCTGGACTGGGACGCGCAGGGCCAGCCGCGCAGCCTCTGGGGCGCGACGACCGATGTGAGCGCGGCGCAACAGGAGTGGCTCTACCAGATTTAGAGCTTATTCGGGAAATATGGTAGGCTAGAAGGGAGACGAACACCGAACGAGGGAGGCGATGAGCCGAACCAAGTCGTGGGAACTGAGGTGGCAACGCGCCGAGCCATTGATTCCGCCACGCGAGGGCAAGCGGAAAGTGGGACGACCGCATCAGAGTGATCGGGCGATGTTGGGGGCGATCTTGTTCGTGCTGCGCACGGGCATTCAATGGAATGCGTTGCCGCGCGAGATCGGTGCCGGCACGACGGTGTATGATCGCTTCCGCTTGTGGTTGGACGCTGGGTTCTTTCAGCGCCTGTGGGAGGCGGGACTGGCCGAGTTTGACGAACTGGTGGGCATCGAATGGGAGTGGCAAAGCCTGGATGGGGCGATGACCAAAGCCCCTTT
>JAJPKG010000147.1 GCA_021323815.1 Pseudomonadota bacterium | reverse complement strand
ACCTTCGCCAGGCGCTTTTCCACCTCGTTCGCCACGCGCAGCACATCGATTTCCACGCGCCCGCAACTGGGGCACGAGACGAAGGTCACGCCGCGCGCCCGCAATTCCAGCGACCGCAAGATCTCATACGCCACCGGGATCTCTTCTTCCGGTTCGGCGGTGAGCGAGACGCGGATGGTGTCGCCGATGCCGTCGGCCAAGAGCAACGCGAAGCCGACCGAGGATTTCACCGCGCCGGTGACGAGGGTGCCAGCCTCGGTGATGCCCAGGTGCAACGGCACGTCACACTTGCCGGCAAACAGGCGATAGGCCTGCACGGCGGTCAGCACATTCGAGGATTTCAGCGACACGTCATAGTTGGTGTAGCCCAGGTCGTCGGCCCACTGGCAATATTCCAGCGCCTTATCGACCATGCGCCTCACCAGTTCGTCGCGCTCGCGGCGGCGTTCCTCAGCGGGATCACTCTTTTCCAGCGTGCCGTCTTCCAGCAGGCGCACCTGCACTTTGCGCATCTCGGCCCCGCGCTGGTCCAGCGCATCGATGCTGCCGGAATTGACGCCGATGCGCATGGCGATGTCGCGCTCTTTGCACGCTTTGACGATCTCGGTAAATGCTTCGCGCTGGCCCTTCAGGTTGCCAGGATTGATGCGCACCTTGTCGATCCCCTGCTCAATCGCCAGCAGTGCCAGTTTGGGATCGTAGTGGATGTCGGCGATGAGGGGAATGCGGATCTGTTTCTTGATGGCGCTGATGGCTTCAGCGTCGGCCACTTCCGGCACGGCCACGCGCACCAGTTCGCAGCCCACGTCTTCCAGCCGTTTGATCTGCGCTACCGTGCTGGCCACGTCGCGCGTATATGTCGTCGTCATCGACTGCACGCTGATGGGATAATCACTGCCGATTCCCACGTTGCCCACGTGCATCTGACGTGTCTTGCGTCGCATAGGTTGTTTTCTTCTCCGTCGCCCCCGAAGGGTGGCACGCAAATTTGTCTAAGAGCGAGATGAGCATCTGTAGGGGCGATGGCATGCCTCGCCCTGGACGATCATGGCAATCCTCTTACAGATCATAGCGCACAAGGCGGTGATGTCGCCACACACCAGGAAAATTGCCCCTGCGCGAATAGGGCCGCCATCGAAGGAATGAAACAATGAGGGATTCATGGCGGGAAAAGCTCACACATGGCAATTTGCTCTTTTCATTGGTCTGCGTTTGTGAGTACTATAGGAGCGACAGAGCGTCTGGCTCTGTCTGATCTTGCAGCTGGGCGCTTGTGTGCCCATAGAGTGAGAGGGGAAACCTTTTCATGAGCATGAATCGTCTCACTGCTGGTCTCGCCAGTGGTGCAGTGGGCGCAGTGCTGTCGATTGCTCTTTCGTTCGTTCAGATTCCTGTCGTTGGTTTGCTCATTCCCATTCTGGTCGGCATCGCCGCTGGTGTGTTTGTCTCGAAGAATCCAGCCTATGCAAGTAAGACAGGCCACGCGGGAGCACTGGCGGGTTTGACCGCTGGCGTGGTGCTTTTTGTGGCTGCCATCATCGGCAGCATCATCGTCATCAACTCGCCCACTGGCCAGAGCATCATCAATGCGGCGGCTGCGACGGCTACCGTGCAGGCGGGAAGTTCGGGCAGCACGGGCGGCTCAAATGTTGATCTACGTACCATCACTCAGGTTGCTGCCGTCCTGGGCGGTTGCATCGGCGGACTGCTTTACCTGGGCATTGCAACCGGCATTGGCGCTGCCGCCGGCGCGATTGCCGGACGCAATAATGTCGCCGCTCCAGTGAACCCCTATGGCCAATATGGCGCGATGCCACCCTATGGCATGCCGCCGATGCAGCCCGGCTATCCCCCGGCGCAGCAACCGCCGGCCTCGCCGTATGGCAGCCAGCAACCGCCGACGTATACTCCCCCACCCTCGGATGTGCCGCCGGGTTCCACGCCTCCGCCGGGCTATCCACCGCAGAACGACGGCACGCAATAAGCGCCGAGCCATTGTGTTGGGGTCCCTCCCTCAGTAGGGGCAATCCCTTGTGGTTGCCCTGATCTTCCCCTGACGCGATGGCGCTCATGTTGGTGTCACGGAGCGTGGCGTTGCAGTCCCGGCTCGACACCCCCGCGCGTCGCATCGAAGTTGCCCTGGCCCCACAACGCCAGGGCGCGGCCATCCGTTCCCCATTGCACGGCCAGCAACGTATCCGCCGCCGGCAGCGGGCCGACGTATTTCCACGTTCGCGCGCCCGGCGACAGGCGATAAACGCCCCCCGGCGTGCTGGGGATGCCCGCCCCCGCCGGAATGCCGTTCAGCGCGCAATACACCGTGCCGTCGGAGAGCGCGAACACGTTTTGCCCCGGCGCAATGGTCCCCGGCAACTTTGCCAGCGCGTACCACGTGTTGCCCACATCATACGAGACGACCAGCGTATCTGCCGGTGCCGCGCCGCGTGCCGCCAGCGCGTACAGGGTTGTGCCATCCATGCCGGCCCATGCTTGAACGTACCCTGAAAAATTTCCGCTGGGAACCATCCACGTTGCCCCACCATCGGTGGATCGCACCAGTTGATAGCACGTCGAGGGGCACGCGCCGTCATCCACCAGCGCGTAAAGGGCCGTTCCCTGGCTGAACAGCTCGCCGATGCGAGGCTGCTTATTTGCAAGCGAGGGCAGCGCGCTTTGGTCCGCCCACTGAAACGGACCCCCGCTCACGCTTTCCGCCAGCGCATGCGGCAAGCTCTGGCCGAAATCTTCATGTGGTGTGGCGAACAGGATGTCGCCCGCCCAGGCGACCGCGTCGATGCCCGGCCCCACCTGCTGACCGGCATATTCCGGCGGCAAAACCTGGCTGACCCACTGCCTGCCGCCATCTGTGCTGATAAAGACATCTGAGCCGCTGCATGGCGCGCAGCCAAATGCGTTGGGATCGCCAACCAGGGCGACTTCCGCCGCATTCGTCGGGGAAATGTTCAGGCTGCAACCAGCATCATGCGCCGGGGTGCTGTAGATGTGCCATGTTGCGCCGCCATCATGCGAAACGCCCACCGCCAGTTGCCTCTGCGGATTTGAGCTGCTCGGCAGAAAGGCTCCATTTGGGGCGGGTGGCGTGCTGGGATCAGGCCCACAGACATAGGCCGTCAGGGGATCATTCGGCGCGAAGGCGATATTTATGGCGAAACTCGGGCCGGCGCTCGCCCAGCCGGGCGTGGCGTGCGGCGCAGGCGGCGCGGTTTTGGGGGTGGGCGTCGGCGGAAGAATGGTCGCGCTGTTACCCCCGGTTGGGGTGGCGCTGCTCGCGGAAGAGGATTGCCCGAAACCAGAATGCGTGCTCAACAAAACCGCCGTGCCGACGATGATGATCATCACCGCCGTCCCCAAGACGCTGAGTGCCAGGGTTTTGCGCGACGGCCCCGGCGGGCGCACTGCCTGCGTGGGCGGCAAGGTATCGCCTGAGTGCGCGCGCAGGCCGGCATCAGGAGTGTGCCAATCGCGCCCCCCGGCGCGGCGATCAGTACCTGACATCAAGCATTCTCCACATTGCGTCACGAAAAAAAGGAACTCGCCAGCAATGGCATGTCGCTCGTTTTGAAAAGTGAGACCGGCGCGACATGTGCTCGTTTTCTGAAAGGTGGTGCCTCTCTTAGTGATGACTCGCGAGATATAGCCCATAAGACAGCGGGCTAGACGCGGTGAAAATGCGGCAACGGCAAACGCGGCTTGCCATCCCCTATCCCCCAGAGCGCGAGAGCAATCAACCACGCGGCATAAAGAAACAACGCGCCGGCAACCGCGACAGGCAAGAGCGTGGGAACCAGCGCCGCCGGCGTCGCGGCCAGGGTCACCAGCCACGCCACGCCGCCCAACACCGTCAGCCATTTCGGAAAATTCGGCACGGTTGCCAGCGCGATCACCACCAGCACGCCTGCGATGAAATAGAGCGTGTTTGCGGTCTCGGCTGAAAGCGTCGTCGCCAAGCGATCCGCTGCCTGGAAGATCACCAACACGGTGCTGTGTGTCGCATCATTGGTTGCCGCCGACGCATAGCGGTCGGCCAGCGCCGGCAGCACCGCCGCCTGAATGCCGTCGCCCACGAGATCCACTGCGCTGCCGATAGTCACGACGAGGGGCGCGAACCGGATCAGCTCAGGCGCGCGCGTGCGTTCTTGTGCTACGCGGGCCAGCACCCACACGCTCAGCACCAATCCCACGCTGGCCGCCATCCACATCAGCCATCCGGTGCTCCACGCGACCTGATGCGCAGCAATGAAGCGCAGCCGGGCATCATTACTGCCACCTGACGCAGTGCCCGGCGCGATGACCAGGCCGGTATAGGCCAGTGGGATGAGGTTCAGCGCGGCAGCCAGCACCAGCATCGCTCGCGCGCCAGATTGTTTGGGCATCTTTGCCAATCCTCGTCTTGCTATGTCAATCAGCAGGCTTGCACGTGTGATGGCATTGTAGCCGAAATCTGCTTTCTTCGCCAGCCCCAACATGAGAAAAATCTCATCTGTAAATTTTTAGAGTCGGAAGGGCGTTCTCCCTGTTGCCTGGCTCACCGCATGCTTTATCATTGGGATAGACTGTCGTCCCTGATTCATAGCAGGAGAACCGCATTGAGCAACACAAACCGGGCATTGCATGTCTTCCTCATGCCTGCCACTCACGCCGAGCAGGTCTATCTGCCCAAGATAGCGGAGCATCGTCCCGCCCCGGTTATGACGGCGGAACGGGTGGCACAGATTCCCGCCCACCCGGAGTATGATCTGAACTATAGCGGTGGCAAGATCATCCCCGATCTGGTGTTCACCTTGTTCTACATCGGCGGTGAGTCGTCGTGGACCACTTCCGATCGCCAGAATATCGACCGTGCCATCAGCGCCGCCATGTCGGACCGGCGGCTGAACAACGTGATGGTGCAATATTTTCCTTCCGGCTCCATCACCAGCACGTTTCGCCCTTCTACGGTGCTGGCGGGATCAAAGCCGTCCACCGTCTCGCAGAGCGACGCCGAGCAGATCCTCACCAACCTGCACCAGCAGGGGCATCTCAACCAGTACGACCTGACGCGCACGGTGTTTGGTTTGGTGCTGCCCAGCGGCACGGTGCTGACCGACGACACCACTTCCGGTGGGCAGGGCGTGCGCAGCGCGCGGGCGCAGCGCGCCGAAGGCGATAAGGCGGTGAGTTCGCTGGAAGGGTTGGGTGGTTATCACGGCGAAGTGCAAGTAGGTGGTGCGACTATCTATTATGCCATTGTCGTCTATGGCGAGCACATGTCGAACGGCCAGGACAATGGCATTCCAGCTTTCAGCGAACCCTGGAAAAACGTGGTTGCCGCCATGTATCACGAATTGAACGAGGCGCGCACAGACGCTGACATCTATGGCACGCCGGGCTGGATCTCGAATCCCATCGCGGCTTTTGGGGGCCAACAGGTGGAAGTGGGTGATGCCCCCGTCTTTGAAGCCGGCAACAATCTGGGCCTGGTATTTCAAGAGATCCAGCTTGCCGACGGCAGCGGCACAGCGCCGGTTCAGTTCATGTGGTCCAATGCGGTGCATGGCCCCGAAGGGCCGCGCGATACGCCGGCCCCACCCAGCCCCACCAGCGGCAACGGCAGCGGGGGCGGCATCGGCAGCGGCACATGGGGATTGATCATTGCCGCGATAGTGATCATCCTGGCGATCATTGCCGGCTTCTTCATCCTGCACCATTAGGGATCGCCCTCATCGCTGAAAGAGCCGCTGGTTGGGTGAACAGCCTGCCAGCGGCTTCGCCATACATCGTCTCCACGACTAAAATTCCCCATCCCGCCGCACATTCCATTGATCGCTGCCCTCTTCTTTTTCGGCAACCGTCATTGTGGGATTTGACACATGCTTCAACCATATGTTATTATAATCTATGTTAGACTATCTCGAATAGTTTATCTCATGAAAGCGAGGGGAAACATGTACGTAGAGATCCTCATCCTGGCGTCGCTGCTGCGCCAGCCGCGTCATGGCTATGAGATCAAGCGCCAGGTGCAAGAGATCGTGGGTACCATTGTCAGCATCAACAACAACCAGCTATACCCGTCGTTGCGCCGTTTTGAAGAGATGGGCGCGATCACGCGGGAAGTGGTGCGCACGCCAGGCAAGCCCGACCGGCATGTCTATCAGATGACGGATCGTGGGGAGGAGATTTTGCAAGATCTGCTGCGTGAGTTCACGCCGGAGCAAGCCCGCGACGACATCGAATTTCAGATCCGCGTCGCGTTTTTCCACCTGGTTGAGCCTGAGACGCGGCTGGCGATCCTGGCTGCGCGCGAGGCGGTGGTGAAGGAATGGCAGGCGCACCTGGCACGCTCGCGCGCCATCCTGGACGAGCATCCTGACTATATGCGCTTCGCCCGCCATGTCGTCACATTCAACCTGCAAAACATCGAGCACGAGCTGGCCTGGATCGCCCAGTTGCGGCAAGAGGTGAGCGCATGACGACACAATCCGTCCAACCAGCCACGCGCACAGCGACGCGCTCCGGCAACAGCCTGATTCAGATGAGCCTGATCGCCGGTCCTTTCATGTCGATGATCGATTCCAACATCGTCAATGTTGCTTTGCCGGATATCGCTCGCCAGTTAGGGGCGAATCTGACCGACGCGCAATGGATCATCAGCGGTTATCTGCTGGCCCTGGCGGTGGTGTTGCCGACCAGCGCCTATCTGGCGAAACGCTTCGGGGCGCGGCGGATGTATCTGGTGAGCTTGCTGGGCTTCACGCTGGCATCGCTGGCGTGCGCTTTCGCGCCGAGCCTGCCGGTGCTCATCGCCGCGCGGCTGGCGCAAGGCGCGGTGGGTGCGCCGCTGGTGCCGCTGGCCATGAGCTTGCTGCTGGGCAAAGATAACGCCACGCGCCAGTTTCCGGTGGCAGGGGGCATTGTGCTGTTTCTCGCGCCTGCGCTCGGCCCCACGTTGGGTGGTTTGCTCATTCACGTCGCGGGCTGGCCGCTGATCTTCCTGATCAATGTGCCTATTGGTTTGCTGGGCGTGCTGGGCGTGTCGCTGGTGCCCGATGACGCCACCGGCACGGGCGACCGCGCCACGCGGTTTGATCCGTTGGGCATGCTCATGCTTGCCGCCGCGCTGGGGTTGGCGACCTATGGCGCGACCACCGGCGCGCAACGCGGCTGGCTGGCAGCAGATGTGTGGCCGTTGTGGGCCGGTGGCGCAGTGCTGATCGCGCTCTATATTGCCCTGGCACTCTCTCGCAAGCACCCCGCGCTGGACCTGCGTCTGATGCGGCATCCGCAGGCGGCGCTCTCGATTGTGCTCTCCACGCTGGCTTCGGTGGTGATGTTCGCCATGCTCTTCTTGATTCCCATCTATCTGCAAGATCTGCAAGGCAAAAGCGCCGTCGAGGCCGGTTTGGCCCTGCTGCCGCAAGGTTTGGTGACCGGCGTGGGAACGCTGGGCGGCAACGCGCTGGGCGCTCGGTTGGGCGTGCGCTGGACCGTGCTGCTGGGGATGATCATTCTCGCTGCCAGCACGGGACTGCTCTTGCTGACTCAACTCGCCACGTCCACCTGGCAAACGGCTTTGCTGCTGAGCGGGCGCGGGCTGGCGATTGGCCTGTGCATCCAGCCGTTGCTGCTGGCGCTGACAGGCGATCTCGTCGCTGGGGAACTGGCCGACGCCAACACGCTCTTCAACGTGGCAGAACGCCTGGGCGGCTCATTTGGCATCGCGCTGTTGGCGACCTATTTCCAGCAGCGCGAGCAACTGCATGTGCGGCAGGTGCTAGAACCGCTCGGCATCAATCCCACCGCGCTAGGCCAGGGGGGTGCCGCCGGATCGCTGCCCCCCACCTTGCGCGACCAACTGGCGCAGGCGGCAATGGCCGGTTTCCACGACACCATCTGGCTGTTGATCGGCCTGTCGTGTCTGGGCATCATCGCGTCGTTGCTGCTCTCCAACCGAAAAATCGCCAGCAGCGTAAATCGGGCAGCCGAATGAGCGAGGGGAAACGCGGGGTGGCTGATCTGCGAAGATCATTCACCCCGCGATGCGCGTCATGATACATTTTGCCATGCTGATGCGTTTCGTTTTAGAGCACCTTGCAGCACCATTTCTTCTTGTAGCGGCGCGATGATGCCGTTTGAGCAAATGGGGCGGACAGGGCGTGGCACGGTCGCTGGCGGCTGAAGCCGCTGGGCTTGGATCACGAAGCCTGCCTGCGCAGGCTGGGTCCGTTCCACCTTGATCGCGTTATGGTGAGCGTATCGTTCGGCGAACATGGTCACAGTATATGCATCACCCAGGCCGCGTAGGCGGCCTTCGCGGCTTTAGCTCCCAGGCGCGGTTTCTAACCGCAAGCTTGCTATTCAGGTTGCCTCGTTTACGGCTCCTGGCACAAAACTTGCTGCCTTTATTGAAGGCTCGGTATAAGAGGCTAGATTGGATCATTGGCAATGAAGCATGCTCTCATCCTTGAAGATGACGATGATATCCGCGTTACCCTGACCATGCTCTTAGAAGATGAGGGGTTTTCGGTTGTCCACTTTGCTGCGGGTGAGGATGCGCTCGACTACCTCCGCCAGCATCCTGAACCGCATCTCATCTTGACCGATTGGCTCATGCCCATCATGTCGGGCAGCGAGTTCATCCGCCAGGTGTTGGAGAAACATATCATGATGCAGCATCGCTTCATTATGATTGCGGCGCGTTCTCCAGCCTGGCTGCCTGCTGAAGCCACTGCTACCCTGCAGAAATGGCAGGTGCCTTATGTGAGAAAACCTTTTAACATTGAGGATCTCTTGGCTACTATCTATGAAGTGGCGAACTAGACAACAGACCTGGATCAGCCGTCCCGCGTCGCTCAGGTTTTCTCTGCCGCCAATGCCGGCATCGGCAAATCCACCATCATCTGCACCACGCGCCTGGAACATCATGCTCCCTTGCACCGTCTGCCTTGAAAAAGGGAGGATTTGTCCCATGAGGAACCGGCTCACACGAATCCTCGGCGTCATAGATGGATGCCTGATCGTCATCGGTCTGATGCTCACCTTTTATGGTCGCCGAGCGAGCGGCCATTCCGGCTGCGTCTTGCAGGGCGGCTTGGTGCATTGCACCGCCCCTGCTTCCGCAACCACACAGGAATGGCAGCATCCCTATTTCATTGTGGGGATTGTCTTGCTCGGTGTCGGCATCTGTTTCAGCCTCGGCACCACGTTATGGCGGCTACTTCCTGTTCACCAGCTGCCTGAAGAACAGCCGGATGAATCGTAGGCATCACGCTTCACTTATATGCCTCGGCTTGCAAGCTGAAAAGCTCGGCATATCTGCCGCCCAGCGCCAGCAATTCCTGGTGGGTGCCTTCTTCCAGGATGCCGCCGTTTTCCAGCACCAGAATGCGGTTTGCCAGGCGCACCGTGCTGAAACGATGCGAGATGAAGATGGCTGATTTGCCCTGCGTCAGCTCGCGGAAACGGGCGAAGACTTCATATTCCGCCTGGGGATCGAGCGAACTGGTGGGTTCGTCCAGGATGAGCAACTGGGCATCGCGCATGAAGGCGCGGGCGAGGGCGATCTTTTGCCATTCGCCCCCGGAAAGCTGATGCCCCTTGTCGAACCACTTGCCCAGCATGGTGTCATACTTCTCAGGCAGGCGCTCGATGACGGCGTTCGCCCCGCTCTTGGCCGCCGCCGCGCGGATGCCCGCTGTGTCATCCACCGCCTGCACGCGCCCGATGCCGATGTTGCGCGACGCCGTCATAAAATAGGTCACGTAATCCTGGAAGATCACGCCGATCTCGTGGCGCAGCGCGTCCAGGTCATAGTCTTTGATGTTCTGCCCGTTGACGAGGATCTCACCCGCATCGGGATCGTAGAGCCGAGTGAGCAGCTTGACAATGGTGGTCTTGCCCGCGCCGTTGCGCCCCACCAGCGCCACCGCCTCGCCGGCGCGGATGGCGAAGCTGACATCGCGCAGGGCCGGTCCTGCTTCCTCTCGGCCAGGATAGGTGAAGGTGACGTGGCGAAATTCGATGCTCAGGCCGTCACGTGCCGGCTGGATGCCGTCCGGCGGGCTGACGATCCGGGGTTTATATTCCAAGAAGTCGAAGAGCGTATTCACAAACAGGTTGTTCTCATACATATCCGAGATGCCGCCCAGCAAGCTCTGGAAGCTGGTGCCGATGCTGAGCGCCGCCTGGGCATAAAAGGTCAGCACGCCCACCGTGATCTTGCCAGCCGCCGCTTGCAGCGCCACGTAGAGATAAATGATGCCGTTGGCGATGACCGTGAAGACGCCCAACCCGAAGGATGTCATATAGCGCGGAACGATCAGCCGCCGCGCCTGCGTGTAAAACTGCGTTACCAGACCACGATACAACTGCATGAAGAATGGCCCGCTGGTGAACAGTTTGATCTCTTTGTTATACGTATCCGTCGTCATCAGGTTGTTATAATATTGCATCTCGCGGCGCAACGGCGACTGGCGGCGCATCACCTGGAAGCCCCACCAGCCATAGCGCACGTTGGCGATGAAAACCGGCACTGGTGCCAGCAACGCCAGCACGGCAACCCACCAGCTCAGCGTCAGCAGCACGGCGGCCATCGAAAAGAAGGTGACGACGGTGCGTCCCAGGCTGAAGGTCTGTGAGATCATCCCCGCCGGACGCGAGGCGGCCTCTTGCTGCGCCTGTTGCAGCTTGTCATAGAACTTCGCGTCCTCGAAGAACGACAGATCCAGCGTATTCGCCTTTTCCATGACCAGCAATTGAATCTGATAGCCGGTCTTTTCCTGCAACAACTGCTGCACAATGTTTGAGATCGTCGTCAGCAGATTGCTGAGGGCCTGCAATGCGAACTGCGCCACCACCAGCCAGATGACGGCGGTAATGGCGCGCTGCCCCCCGTGATGGCTATAGCCGAAGATGATGGCGTCGATCACCAGTTTGGTGATATATGCCGTCGCCACCGGCACGAAGCCCTGGATGATGTAGAGCGCGCCCAACGCGACCGTGAACGGCGGGCTGACATCCCATACCAGCTTCAGCACGCGCGGCAAGCCTTTGAGCGCCGCCAGCACCTTCTGCGGCGAGAGCACGTCTTCATCATCCGGCAGCTTTTCGCCGCCGATGCGCTGCCACCAATGCCGCGCCACCGCCGTCGCCATAGTGCTTGCTCTCCATTCAAAAAATAAAGGACGCGAGCACGGAGGACACGGAAGTTTTTCACGGAGGACACGGGATGCTTTTAGCGGGCAATGGGTGCCGGTGTTGCGGTTCTTCGCTCAATAACAGCAGAAAATTTCATGTTCTCCGTGGAATTTTCGTGGCCTCCATGTTCCGTTTTTCTTTTTCCATCATATCTATGCCACATCCTTTGTGCTTGCATCATCGGCGGAATGGGCAGCGCGGCGACTGGACGAATGGGCAGGCTCTTTCACATGCCGCTGCAAGAGCTAAAGGTCTTTCTGTGGGGAAGCAGGATTCGCGCTCGCGCTATACTCCCGCCCACATGCGCCAGAGGAGCAGCGGGGCAGTAAGCGTTTGATAGTGCCTGGTGCCAAAATCCTTGACCCAGGCGGAATAATCGGCCAGAGCCGCCGACCGGCGGTCGGCCAAAAAACCGGCGATGGCTGCTCCCGCTGCTGCTCCGCTGCGAAACGCCGCCGTGAGTCCTTCCGCAGAGTGGGGATCGGTCAGTCCCGCCGCGTCACCACAACTGACGATGCCCGTCGGCTCATGCCAGACAATGCCTTCTCCGCTCCACAGCGCGTGGCCCCCGCCGCGCCAGGTCATGCCGGAATGGGGCTGCCACGCCTGAGCGAAAACATTCGCGCGAGCGCGCAGGGTGGCGGCACTGGTTGGTTTCAGCGCGCAGACGCCGATATTCAGCTGATCCCGCATCGGAAACACCCAGGCATAGCCGGCTTGCAGATCTTTCGCGAAACGGAACTCCAGCCCTGGGGGCGGAGCGCCCTGCGCATAAAGCGAAAGCGATGCACCCAGCACCGGCTGGCCATCAATGCCCCACGCCCGGCTGAGATGATTCGCAGCTCCCGTCGCCAGAATGACCGCGCCGCAGGTGATGGCAGCCGGCTCACCGCTGGAACTGGACCGCGTCATCACCTCAAATCCATCCCCACACCGGCGTATCTGCGTCACTGTCACGCCATAGTGAATGGGGAACGCATCATGTATCTGATCGCGCAGCCATTGATCCACAGCGGCACGGCGGATGACCCAGCCGCTGACCTGAGTGGCATCACCATCTTCATAACGCTGGCCAAACCCTTCGATGATCACGCGCTGATAGCGCCAGCCACCCAACGCGGCCAGCCCGTCGGCATCCAGACCCCATTCATGCAGAGCGGCGACCGCATCTGGGGTGTAAGCATCACCGCACGGCTTTTCCTTGTGGGGCATGCCGCGCTCGCAGATGATGCCGGTGATGCCCGCTCGTGCCAATTCACGCGCCGCAGAACACCCAGCCGGTCCTGCGCCGACGATAACGACTGCTTGCTGCTGTTTCATGTTCTGGTTCCTTATACGAAATACGCAGAAGACTCGCTGGCAGAAGTGGCGTGTCTAGTCTAGCAAAAAGCCGGACGACCATCAAGCGAACCGGCGGTGAGACGGCGCGCCGCTGAGCTTTCCGCCGCGCAGAGCGCGCCCCATTTGGCGCAGATCCCTATACTGCAATCAGTGGGCACGGACAGCGCACGCCATTCCGAAGGAATAGGTAGGCTTTCTGTGAAACACAAGATCTTTGCCGGCGGCGGCGCTGTGGGACTGGTGGTGCTGGTTTTTTCGGCATTGCGTGCCAGCGCGGCGGCACCGACAACCAGCATGCAACTCATGCCCGGCACTGTCGCGCCCCAGGTGGCGCATGCCTCTGTAACCGGTCAATTACCCGCAGACCGGATGCTTTCATTAACCCTGACCCTGCGCCCGCGCGATCCTGCCGGTCTGGCGGCGTTTGACGTCGCCGTCACGACGCCCGGCTCGCCGCTGTTCCGGCGGTTCATCACCCCCGCGCAGTTCGCGCAACGTTTCGGCCCGGCTGCCGTCGCGCAGCAGAGCGTTGAACGCTTCTTGCAAGCAGCGGGATTGCACCTTGACGGCGTGGAAGATGGCGGGGTGGCCCTGCGTGCCAGCGGCACCGCGCAACAGATTGCCGCCGCCTTCCAGGTGCGGCTGAACACCTATCGCGCATCTAATGGGCGCGTCTTCTTCGCCAACGACCGCGACATCACGCTCCCTGCGAATCTCGCCTCGGTCATTGCCACTGTTGTGGGATTGGATGATGCGCGCCAGTGGCACCGCACAGAGACAAACACATTCCTCGCTCAAACACATCTCATCCATCGATCGATATTCCCTCATGCATCTTGCCCGCCGGCAGATGGCTCGGTGTTTCTGATGAGTCAGATGGCGCGCATGTATAATTATCCGGCAATCAGCGCCAGCGGGCAGCATATGGCGCTGCTGGAGATGGATGGCTACGCGACGAGTGACATCAGCGCATTCGCGGCATGCGCGGCCCCCGGTGTGAACGCCGCGAATGTCGTGCGCCCGCGCCTGGTGGATACATCTTCTCCGCTACCCACCGGCAGCGGT
>JAJPKG010000456.1 GCA_021323815.1 Pseudomonadota bacterium | reverse complement strand
GGCTAGCTGCTGCTGCATGGGCCGGTGGTGTGTTCTGTCTATTGGCATCGCCCCGAAGCGACGGAAGAGCCGACGAGGGGCGTCTGGTGGCACACCGGCGATCTGGTGCGGCGCGATGAGGAGGGGTATTACTACATCGTCGGTCGCATCAAGGATATGTTCATCTCTGGCGGCGAAAATGTCTATCCGGCGGAGATCGAGGGGCTGCTGGCGACCCATCCCGGCATCGCGGAAGCGGCGGTCATCGCCCAGGCGGATCAGAAATGGGGTGAGGTTGGCGTGGCGGTGGTGGTGCCGCGCGCTCCGGGCAGCCTGACGCAAGAGGAGGTGCTGGCGTTCTGCGACGGCAAGCTGGCGCGCTATAAAATCCCCAAGCGCGTCATTTTCGCTGAATCGTTGCCGCGCAACGCGATGGGCAAGGTGGTGAAGGCCGAGTTGCGCGAGCGATATCTCACAAGTTGATCTTTTGGCAGGCGGCGCGGGACTCGCTTCCATTCTCAGGCGGTCGATGCGGACGGCGCATCGGTGTCAACTGCGAGCACGCAGGAACACTTTTCACATGGAGCATATCAGCTATGAGTAATTCATTACCCGCCGTCGGGCAGACCGCCAGCCGTTCGTTCGTGGCGGATGAGGCGACGGTGCGCGCATTCAGCGCGTTGAGCCACGATCACAATCCCGTGCACGTGGATGACGAGTACGCGGCGCGGTCGCGGTTTGGGCAGCGCATCGCGCACGGCATGCTGATGGGGATATTTATCTCTGCGGTGTTGGGCAACGACCTGCCGGGTCCGGGAGCGATTTATCTGGGGCAGACGTTGACCTTTCGCGCGCCGGTGTATATCGCGGATGCCGTGACGGTCATGGTTGAAGTCACGGCGGTCCGTGCCGACAAGCGCATCGTCACGCTGCGAACGGATGTGACGAAAGCGGACGGCACGCTGGCGGTGACGGGCGAGGCGACCTTGATGCTTTTGGAGGAATAATCATGGCAACACTGACGGACAAAGTGGCGATTGTGACCGGCGCGGCCAGTGGCATCGGCCTGGCCATCGCCCGCGCGCTGGCCGAGCAGGGAGCGCGCGTCATCCTGGCGGATATCGACGGTGCCGGCGTGCAAGCCGCAGCCGCCGAACTCGCTGGGGCGCGCTTCCAGCAGGTGGATATGGCGCAGAGCACGGCTTGCGCTGAGCTGGTCAGCGCGACGCTGGCGGCGGAAGGGCGCATCGACATTTTGATCAACAATGCGGGCATCCAACACGTCGCGCCGATCACCGAGTTTCCCGAAGAGACGTGGCAGCGGATGATGGCGCTGATGCTGACCGCGCCATTCCTGCTCACCAAAGCCGTGCTGCCGGGGATGTATGCGCGGGGCTGGGGGCGCATCGTGAATCTCGGCTCGGTGCACTCGGTGCGCGCCTCGGCTTTCAAGTCGGCCTATGTGGCGGCTAAGCACGGGCTGCTGGGGCTGACCCGCGTGACGGCGCTGGAAGGCGCGCCGCACGGCGTCACCTGCAACTGCATCTGCCCCTCTTACGTCCGCACCGCGCTGGTGGAAAAGCAGATCGCCGATCAGGCGCGGGTGCACAACATCCCTGAGTCTGAGGTAGTGGAAAAGATCATGGTCGCTGAAGCGCCGATCCATCGCCTGCTGGAACCCGCCGAGGTGGCCGCGCTGGCCGTCTATCTCTGTTCCGACGTGGCAGCGGGCATCACCGGCAGCGCGCAGTTCATCGACTGTGGCTGGACGGCGCATTAGCGCGTTGTGCTGTATATCCGCCAAGGAATCGGCCAGAATACCTGAGAGATGTGATAGAGGGGTTGATGATGGCAAAGGGAATGATACACACCACATGATCGGTCAGCTTTGGGTTGCTATACACCGAGGGATCGGCGTAGATGTCTGAATCGCCGATATCGACCGCGCCAGCGTTGACGTCTTTCAATCCGTTCTTGCTGCCTATTTTCGACGGATCGGCGGTTTGGGGATCAGCGACCGAGATGACGACGCCGGGATGTTGCTGCATGAAGCTCTGGGCGGCGACGGCTCGGCGGTTGGCGCAGATGGTGCGTCATGAATCATCCTGACGCACCGTCCGTGATCGACTCAGAATGGGGTGCGTGGCCGCCGAGATAGAGTTCGCGCACAGCGGGATTTTCCGCCAGTGCCGTGGGCGTGCCGGCGAGCGCGAAGGTGCCGCCTTGCATCACATAGGCGTGGCGAGCGAGGGTGAGCGCCCGGCGAGCGTTTTGTTCCACCAGCAGCAGCGTCAAGCCGGTTTCCGCATTCAGGCGCGCGAGCACGTCAAAGACGACATCCACGATGGCGGGGGCCAGCCCTTGCGAGGGTTCGTCCAGCAGCAGCAGGCGCGGGTGCGACATCAGGGCGCGGCTGATGGCGAGCATCTGCCCTTCGCCGCCGCTGAGGCTGGCAGCTTTGGCGTCGATGCGCTGCCTGAGGCGCGGAAAATAGCCCAGCATGCGGTCGATATCCGCCGCCAGTTCCGTCGAGGAGCGTCGCGTGAAGGCCCCCATGATCAGATTTTCGCGCACCGTGAGCGACCCAAATAGCTCGCGCCCTTCCGGCACCAGGGTCATGCCACGCCGCACGCGCTGATCTGCGCTCACGCGTTCCAGCGGGTGCCCATCAAGCGTGATGCTGCCGGACGATGTTCGGAGCACGCCGGCCAGGGCACGCAAGAGGGTGGATTTGCCCGCGCCGTTCGCTCCCAGCACGGCCACAATCTCGCCCGGCGCGACCTGAAATGAGATGCCGTGCAGCACTTCCAGCGCGCCATAGCCGGCGCGTAATTGCTCAACCTTCAACATGCGGCTCGCTCTCCTTTTCCTGCGCGCCTGCCCGGCCAAGATAGGCTTCCAGCACGGCGGG
>JAJPKG010000083.1 GCA_021323815.1 Pseudomonadota bacterium | reverse complement strand
TGGGACTGCTCGAATCGGTGTATTTGCGCGCGGTGCAGAAACGGCGGGCGCGGGTGGTGACGCTGCTGGGCGCGCCGGGCATCGGCAAAACGCGCCTGGCCCGCGAATTCATCGGGCATGCCGTGCGCGACACCTTCCCCGCGCGGGCACTGATCGGGCGCTGCGCCATCTATGGCGAGGGCATCGCGTTTTGGCCGCTGGCCGAGATGCTGCGCGATTTCTGTGGCGTCACCCCCACCACCCCACCGGAAGATGCCCGCGCCGCCATCGCTGCCAGCGTGGCTGATGCCCTGCGCGCCGCCGGGCGCAAGGAAGATCCCGTCGAAGTCGCGCAATTGCTCAGTTATACCGTCGGGCTGGAGACCGTCGAGCGACAAGAGAAGCTGGCGGCAGACCCGCGCGCGCTGCAAGACGCCACCATCCGCGCTTGGCGCGCTTTCTGGGAAGCCCTCGCCGCAGTCTCACCGCTCATCGTCATGCTGGATGACATTCACTGGGCGGATGATGCCTTGCTGGATTTGATCGAGACCATCGCGGCGAAATCCAGCGGCGCGCCGATCCTGTTCATCTGCACCGCGCGCCCCGAATTGCTGCAACGCCGCCCTTCTTGGGGCAGCAGCGCGGGCGCGTTTGTCTCCATCAATCTGGAACCCCTGCTGCCGGAAGAGAGCGGACGGCTGATCGATGAATTGCTGGACGGTGACGCGCTGCCCGACGAACTGTGCCAGAGCATCTTGCGCCGTGCCGAGGGCAATCCGTTTTTCATCGAAGAGATCGTGCGCATGCTGATCGACCGGGGGGTGATTGTCCAGAGCGAGGGCAAGTGGCAGATCGCGCCGGGCTGGGCCGATTCGGAGGAGGCGACCGATCCGGTCATCCCCGACACGGTGCAGGGCGTGCTGGCCGCGCGCATCGACCTGCTGACGCCGGAAGAGCGTGACATCTTGCGCCATGCCTCGGTGATTGGCCGCGCTTTCTGGCCCAGCGCGCTGATGGGCATCGCAGATCACCTGACGTGGGAGCAGTTGGATGAGGGACTGCATAGCCTCATCGCCAAAGACCTGATCGTCCCCGCGACCAATCCCAGCCAGATCGATGATCCCTTCCGCACCGACGAGCCGCGTTACCTGTTCAAGCATCCTCTGACGCGTGACGTGGTGTATGAGGCCATGCCCCGCGCCCGCCGCGCTCATGAACATGAGCATTTCGCCGAGTGGCTGGAAAATTTTGCTGCCGGGCGCGAAGAAGAGTATGCCGAACTGCTGGCGCGGCATTACCTGGAATATTATCGCCAGGCGGGACTCGCCCGCTCGCGCAACGTGGAACGCCGCCGCTTCGTGCGCGAGAAGATCGTGATGTATCTGGAAATGGCCGGCGACGAGGCGATGATCCGCCAGGCGACGCTCAGCGCCATCCGGCTCTATGGCCGGGCCATCGCGCTGCTGCTGGAAGACGGCGATGCTGCCAAAGCCGAGTATCGCGACCGGCTGGTGACACTCTACACCCACCGGGGCGATGCCCGCGCGTTGCGCGCCGAAGGCGACGCGGCTTATGCCGACTATCGCGCGGCGCTGCAACTCTGGCAGGCGTACCCTTCGCGGGAATGCGCGCCGGAAGACGACCGCACCACCGGCATGCGGCTTTATCGTCGCCTGGTGACGTTGCCGGCGCGCTATGCCAGTTGGTTCCGCGTTCATCCCGCGCCGGAGGAATTGCGCGGCTATTTGCAGGCGGGTTTGCGGCTGGCACAAGAGGCCGGCGACACGAACTCGCTGGATTACGCCGCGCTGCTGACGGCGAAATCGTTCTTCTGGTGGTCGTGGCCGCAGGGGCGCGGACAAGATCAATTGCGCGACGCGCTGGCCAGCGCCGAAGAAGCGGTGTGCATCGCGGAAACCGCCCAGGCGGCGCGGGAGGCCTCAGAGGCGCTGGACGCGCTGGGCAATTTGCAGGCGACCATGACGGATCTGCGCGGCTTCCTGGCGAGCCAGACGCGGCGGCTCTTCTGGGCGGCACGCATCGACAACCGCAACGAGGTCATCGACATTCACAACGAGGTCAGCGCTGCCCACCAGATGATCGGCGAATATGCGCAGGCGGTGGAACACGCCCGTTACGCGCTGAGCCAGGCCGAAGAGATCGAGAACGCCATCTTGCGCGCCCAGGCGTTGCAGCGGCTGGTGGTGGCCTATTTCGAGTGGGATCGCTGGGCCAATGCCATCACCGATGGCGAAATCTTCATTCAGGTGGCAGCGCCAACGCCGATGGTAACACAAAATCACTATCGCTGGGGCGCGCTGGCCTATGCGGTGGCGCTGCTGCGCACCGGTCAGCTCGACCGCGCCGAAAAGATCCTCCATGATCTGGGCGATCTGCCGGCGCTCAGCGAGTCGCAATATGTGGAGGTCTTCCGGGCGCGGGTGCAACTGGCGCTGGGCAAGATAGGCGAGGCGGAGCAGATCTTGCGCGGCGCGCTGGAAATCGGCGCGGGACGGCATATTTATCCCGCGCTGCTGGCCGAACTGGCGGAGCTAGGCGCGCGGCTGGGCCGACGCGATCTGACGGAGACCTTCGGCGCGCGGGCGGTGAACGTGGGCGAGCGGTCGGGGGCCAGCAAGCCGCTGGCACAGGCCATTCGCGCTCGCGGGCTGGTGGCGTTGGCAGAGAGCCGCTATGACGATGCCCGGCGCGATCTGGCAGATGCGCTGGCGCGCTTCCAGGCGTTGGGAACCATCTGGGAAGAAGCGCGCACGCGCTATGTCACTGCCGGGCTGCTGCGCCGCGAAGGGGCGAATGCAGACGAGGTGACAGAGCAATTGACTCAGGCATTGCGCCTGTTTGAGCAAGTGGGCGCAGTGCGTGATATCGCCCGCGCCAAAAATGCCCTGTCAGGCGGCGAGATTCGCCTGCCATAGCGGCCACATTGTCTTGCTTTGACCTTCCGTTCCCCATCTCTGCCGGGGAATGGATCAGAAGGCGGAGCCGATCCGCCTGCCATACATCGTGAGCCTATGCTATCATAGAAATGGTGGCGTGGAAACCGCTGAGCCTTGAGGCCATGCGGAGGAAACGCCACGCGGGCAGCAGGCGCACCGTCCTTTCTCGCTCGTTGACATCCTGAAACGGATGTGCTAT